>JALFYG010000008.1 GCA_022784805.1 Spirochaetales bacterium | reverse complement strand
GGGATTCGTAATTCTCCACAGCTCCTGTTCCCACGTTGGATGTGAGACACATTTCAAGAGGAATACGCTTATCGAGGATATAAAGGGCAAGGGAACCCATCTTCACCAGATTTCCATTCTCTATGGTCATATCCTCCACGATTCTTGTTCCGTGTCCGATTCTATCTGCGTGGCAGATCTGGATTGCCTGCCAGATTGACTCAAGGCCGAAGGCTTCACCGGCGTGGATGGTGATATTGAAGTTCTTGCTTCTGATGTAGTTGAAGGCCTCGATGTGCTTCTTTGGTGGGTGTCCGCATTCGTCTCCTGCCAGGTCAAAGCCCACGACACCTCTATCAGAGAAGGCGACAGCCAACTCTGCAACTTCCAAAGAAAGAGACGGGTCTTCGTTTCTCATGGCACAGAGAATCAAGCCAAACTCTGTTCCTGTTTCCTTCCTTCCTGCCTCGAGACCCTTTAAGACAGCTGTGACCACCTCTTCAAGGTTCAGGCCTTTTCTTGTATGAAGCTCTGGGGCAAAGCGAATTTCTGCATATACTACATGCTCCTTCGCCAAATCCAGGATTTCTTCTTTTGCTATACGATAAAGAGCTTCTTTATCCTGCATCACAGATAGAGTGACACTGAATGTCTCGAGATAGAGGGAGAGAGATTTCTGGACACAACCACGCTTAAACCAGGCCCTTAACTCTTCCGGGTCCTTTGATGGGATGTCTACGCCTCTTTCTTTAGAGAGCTCGATGATGGTTTCTGGCCTTAGTCCTCCATCCAAGTGTTCATGGAGTTCTACTTTAGGAACACGTCTAATTATTTCTTTATCTAACATATATACATTATATCCTTTCGCCATTATTTCTCAAACAAAATGGGAAAACGAGGTTTTATTTTAACAATCGTTTTGTATATCTTTTTAAGAATTGTAATTATCTTTGATAAAAATACCATTTTTTTAGTTCAAACTATTTACAAAATATTCTATGTTCAGCAAAATGAAGTTGTTCAGGAGGAACATAGAACAATGGCAAAGACCAATGATTCTCTCAACAAAAAGCTTCTTCAGGCTGCTGTCTCAGCTACAAAGGCCAGAGAAATTAAGGAGCTTATCGAGAAAGGCGCAGACATCAACGCCCACAACGAATGGGGACTTACTCCAGTGATGCTCGCCAGCCAGTACAATCATTCTGTTGCAGTTCTCAAGGAAATCATCGCAGAGGGCGGAGATATCAAAGAGTGTGAACCAAAGTATAAGTCAAACTCCCTCCACCTTGCAGCAAACTGCTCCAAGAACCCTAAGGTACTTGAAGTTCTCCTTGAAGCTGGTGCTGACTTGGAAACCAAGAACTATCTTGGCGAAACAGCACTCATTCTTGCTGTCAACACAAACCCAGAGACTAAGATCACAACTCAGTTGATCAAGCTCGGTGCTGACATCAATGCCCGCGACTACCAGGGCCACACAGTTCTGGAGTATGCAAAGGCTGCAAAGAAGACTTACATCGTCAACCTTCTCAAAGGTATGAACGCTGTTTGAGTCAGAAGAGCCTTAAACTAGAATGAGTCCCTTCCTTTTGGAGGGGATTTTCTAGTTTAAGGCCAGATGAAAGAGCCGTTAAGTCTAGTCTCTCCATTATCAATCAAGAAGTCTTCGCCTGTTGCAGATTTATTGATGACGGTCAAGAAATAAATCCACTCTGCAATCTCTCTTGCGCTTGCCCACTTCTTGAGAGGAGTGAGGTCCATTATCTCCTTCCATAGTTTCTCATCCTCGATTACGGGCTTATTTAGTTCTGTCAGAACTCCTCCCGGGGATATTGAGTTGCATGTAGATCCAAATGGCGCAACCCTCCTTGCAACATTTCTCATGTAAGTTATGACGCCACCTTTGGAGGCAGAGTACTGGGGAAACTCCAGTCCAGTATGGGCGGAGGCTGAAGCTATCATCAGAATGCTTTTTATTCCTTCCCTCACCCCATACTTTTCCACAGTGTTGATGGTTCCATTGAGGTTTATGGCGATATCGTCGCCGCTGTTCTGGACTCCGGCACTGGTGATGACGATATCGGCGTCATCTATCTCTGGAAGACTGGATTTATCTCTAACATCGCATATATAGTGGTGGTAATTAGTATCCTTGATGCTGTCTTCTTTTACATCGATTCCATAAACTTCAAACCCTCTTTCCAAGAAGAGAAGGGCTGTTTCCCTTCCAATGCCGGAAGAAGACCCTGTGATAATGACCTTCATCTTTTCTCCTCTCTCTTTTTAAGTTGAGAAATATGCTTTGAAAGAGGGATTGTGACAAATGGAACCATGCAAGACTCTATCAAAAGCTCTATTACAGTTCCTATGATGACTGATGAAAAGATATCTTTCCACATCATTTCATAGAGAGAAATTCCGAAGGGAGCGAAGGCAAGAGTCATAAAGAGGGCGTTATCGACAAGCTGACCAATAAGAGTGGATAAAGAGGCGCGGATGAAGAATGCTGTCTTTCTGTCCTTCTTTACTGTTCTTTTCATGACAGCAATAATCTTCACGTTGATAAAACCACCGATCCAGAAGGCGATTATGCTGCTGATGATGGTTCTTGGACCATTGGAGAAAATAAGGATGAAGGCATTGTTCTGCTCTGCGTACTCAGGAAGGACTGGCACCATTACCAAAAGCCTTCCGATTATTAAGAGAAAGAATGTAGTGAGGGCGGCAAAAGAGATTACTTTTATACTCTCTTTTTCTCCCCATACCTCTACGATTACGTTTGAGATAAGAAAGACGATCCAGCTTATCGTCTGTCCACCGTCAGAGAAGACTACATTTGTTCCCCAGGACAAGGGCTTCATGCAGAAGATATTCATTGCAAGCGATACCGATGCATAGAGCATAGATAGAACGATAAAATAGTCACGTGAAGTGAGAGAGAATGATTTTATTTTCATTTCTTTTCCTTTAAATAGTTTTGTTTTATTAGGCGGAGGATTTCCAGGAATGTACGAACTTCGCCGGTTAAGCCAATAGGGAATATAAAACAATAAATGAACTATTACAAGTGGTAAAAAAAAGAGGAGCCTTGTTACAGGCTCCCAGGGGTTATATTGTCTCTTAGTTCTTTTTCCACTCTTTCTCAACGATGTTATCATTGATCTTCTTGGTCTCTCTTTCGATCTCTTTCTTGATCTCATCCACGAGGCCTTCGATGGCATAGCTTGTTTCTTCACCGGTAGCGCGGAACTTGACCTCAACCTTTCCTTCTTTATAGGAGCGGTTACCAAGAGTGATGCGGATAGGAAGACCGATAAGGTCTGCGTCAGCAAACTTGACGCCTGCTGTTTCCTTTCTGTCATCGTACAGCACTTCGATACCTGCGTTCTCCAGCTCTTCATAGATCTTTTCGCCAACGGCGTTATCCTTCAAGAGAGAAACAAGGTGGACCTGGTAAGGAGCCACTGTGATAGGGAGGTAGAGACCCTTTTCATCGTTGTACTCTTCACAGAGACAAGCAAGGAGTCTTCCTACTCCGATTCCATAGCATCCCATGATGACAGGCTGCTGGACGCCATTCTCATCCTGGAATGTGCAGTTCATTGCCTTGGAGTATCTTGTTCCAAGCTGGAAGATGTTTCCAATCTCGACACCCTTGCTGCTCTTGAGGCTCTTTCCGCATACAGGGCAAGTATAACCCTCTTTTGCAGATGCAATGTCAGCCACGACTCCACCATCCCAATCACGCTTATAGTTTGTGTTGATAAAGTGGTATCCAACTTCATTTGCTCCAGCAACAAGGTTGTTGGACTCTGCGACGGAATCGTCTACGCAAAGGACAAAGCCTTTCTTTGCACCGATTGGGGAAGCAAAGCCAGGAACCATTGAGTATTCCTCAATCTCTTCTGGGTGTGCAGGTCTCAAGGAGTTGGCTTTGATGGCGTTGGAAAGCTTTGATTCCTCAACATCCATATCGCCTCTGATAGCTGCAACCACCAGCTTGTCTTCCTCTTCTCCTGTCTTGTCATTGATGAAGGAGCCAACCATAAAGACCATCTTACATGTCTTCTCTGGTCCGATATGCAATAGCTCGGTAAGCTCCTCGATTGTCTTGGTCTCTGGAGTGGCGACCTTCTCCATAGGAAGCATCTCTTCCTTGTAGTATTCTTTCTTGAAGGAAGCGATCTGCCTGTTTGCTGTGTATCCACAGTCAGGACAGTTGATGATAGTATCTTCTCCGATAGGGGAGAGGTACATATATTCGTGGCTGATCTTTCCACCCATCATTCCGCTGTCGGCACCGACTACGACGCATGGGAGTCCGCAACGGGAGTAGATTCTGAAGTAAGCCTTATACTGGTCAGCATAAGCTTCATCCAAAGACTCCTGGCTGGTATGGAAGGAGTAGGCATCCTTCATTGTGAACTCTCTGACTCTGATGAGACCTGCTCTTGGTCTTGGGTCATCTCTCCACTTGGTCTGAATCTGATAAACCATGACAGGAAGTCTCTTGTAGGAGTCGATTTCACCACGGGCACAATCTGTTACAGTCTCTTCATTTGTCATGGCAAGAACCATGTCTCTTCCACCTCTGTCCTGGAATCTACCCATTTCCTTGTCGATGGAATACCAGCGTCCTGTTTCTTTCCAAATATCGGCAGGGTTGACGACGCTCATGAGGATCTCTTGTCCTCCGATTCTATCCATTTCTTCACGAATGATATTCTCGATCTTTTTTGTGGATCTCATGCCCAGTGGCAGCATTGTGAAGATACCGGAGCCCAGCTGGCGGATAAATCCGGCTCTAAGAAGGTATTCATATCCCTTGCAGTCAGCACCGTTTGGAGCTTCACGAAGGGTCTTTGCAAACATTTTTGACATTCTCATAGGACAATTTCTCCCTATGGGCATTATAAAGAAGTCAAAGAGTACCTTCAAGGTTGATAACACCCTATACATAGGGAAAGAGCAAGATTATTAATCTTAAGTCCACCTCTCAGCTTTTCTTGGAGGAGATATCACTCTTTGGTTTTTGCTGAACTCTGCGACATGCTGTATATTATTAGTTGGATGTGAGATGGCTGGAGATTCCAGATGTCTCAAAGGATACAAAAAGGAGAACTAAAAATGAAAAGGATAATAGCTATTCTTCTTGTGGCTTTTATGGTGCTTGGCAGTGTCTTTGCGCTATCCAACAGCCAGAAGATTTATAGAGTGGACAGTAAGGAGTATGAGGAGATTACATACCTTTATATCATGACAGGTCATGCTCTTCCTTCCACCACAGGACCATGGTCTGAAGGTGAATTGAAGGCAATGCTTGATAAAATCGATGTCTCGCTTCTTTCAGGGGGAGCCAAAGATATTTATGACAGCCTTTATGAGACTTTAAATGGGGAAAAGGCTGAGACATGCGAAGACTTCTCCATGAAGTGGAGTTTTGATTTAAACTTGGAGACATATACCCACACCAATACCACTGACGGAGAGTTTATTGGGAAGTTTAACTGGAACTATGATGAATTGGATCAAAAGCCATTTTTTGACATCAAGCTTGAGACATGGCCAACAGCTCTCTTCTATGGATACGCTGAACTTCCAATCATGAACTATCTTCATACCAAAAACAGCAGCCAGCCGGAGTTTGGAGAAACTGTATTCAATACAAACATCGTGATGTTCCAGAATCCACCTGTGTTCTCCATGAATCTATTGAACTTCAATGTTCCTTACAGGGCCTTTGTCGCTCTCGGAGGAGAGCATTGGAGTGCTCAGATAGGACGTGACAGAATGAGCTGGGGACCAGGAGAGAGTGGTAACTTTGTTGTGGGCGATAATATTCTCTACCATAATATGGCTCGCTTCACCACTTTCTTTGATTCCTTCAAATATACTTTCGTTACATCTTTCTTCCCTCATCCTAACCTTTATGCCAGCGACAACGCTGAGGATTGGGGAAAAGTAGACCATGGACAGCATGCATTGATGAATGGCATCAATATGTTCATGGCCCATAGATTGGAGTGGCGTTTCTTTGATGACAAGATGAACTTTGTCCTTACAGAGGGAATAATGTATCAGTCAGAAGACAACTACATCGATCTTCAGATACTTAACCCATGTATGATTTACCATGATTACTACATCAGAAGTAACGCAAACTCCATTCTTGCCCTTGAGTTTGATTATACTCCTATCAAGGCATTGAACCTTTATGCTCAGATGGTAATTGATGAGTTTGCCCTTCCAGGAGAACCCGTTCCTGGAAAGCAAAGAGCTCTGCCAGATGGAAAGGGATTTATGCTGGGCGCAAAGACAGCCTTCACTCTTGGAGATGGACTATTCTATGCTTCCCTTGAAGGAGCAAAGACTGATCCATATCTCTATCTCAGAGATAAAGAGGGTTATGAGCAGAACAAAGGCGAGTATGGCATAAACTGGGTTGTGGCTGTAAGAAACTACAGTGAAGTCGGCACATACTGCGATGAAGAGTTCCTTGGTTATAAGTATGGAGGAGACGCAGTTGTGGCTAACCTTAACGCTGGCTTCAGGTCCTCTTCTTCATGGCATGTGGAGGGTAATGTGTTCTTCATGCTCCATGGTACCCACGATAAGTGGACACTTTGGGATTATGTGTATCCAGGCGACGATCTATTGGGTCCGACATCATCACATAAGACAGAAAACAATAAGGACGATGACGCAGGGCTGAGAAATGCCGTATCCAAGACTCTTGTTGTGGGAGTTAATGGTGGATATGACTTTGGTCATGGAGTCAGCGTAAATGGGCAGCTGGATTGGATAACAATCTGGAACTCTGGAAATATCGAGAGAGATAAGCCTATTTCAGACGTACAGCTCACTCTTGGAGTCAGTTACTCTTTCTAACTAGAAAGTTGTCTTTCCCCTGGGGTTTCCAGGGGAAAACTTTAGAAGGAAAAAGTCGAGTATAGTGATACCTGCAAGTCCGATGAGAAAGAGGAAGAAAGCTTTCCTATCCAATCTAACTCTAAGCCAAGAGAGATATCTGGGTATTGAATGATAGACGATAGTTTTCCCTCCACCGCATTGGAGACCATCATATAGAAAGTGGGGTCACCGGAGAGTGTGGAGTAAGGATAATTGGCTAGCCCATCGTTCTTGCCATCCTTATTATGGCTATGGAATATGTTCATCTCGCCTTTTCCAAGGAGGGATATTGACGAGGATATCTTGTAGTCGGAGAAGGAGTTGTAGTCAAAACCAAGAGTGAGGAAGATGGCGTCTCCTCCATACTTAAAGCCTAAATACTCAAAAGATAGGGCGTTGGAGCCATATCTTGTGGAGATTCCTCCGTTTGTCTGAGTCTCTGTTGTAAGATGGAAATAACGCATGCATTTGATGAAATCCACTTCGTCCCGCCTGTAGAGAAGAGGTGTGGTGTAGACAGCGTCCAAGGAGACAGAGAACCATCCGTTTTTTCTTATATCCCTATAGCTTCCTCCAAGGCTGACTCCCCAACTTGCCTTCTGGCTGTCGTCTTCATTTGGGGCTGTAGCTTGGTCCAAGACAAATTGAGTGTTTATCTCCCACTTATTAATTGGCGCCCACTTAATCTCAAGATATGCAATGGCATTGAATATGCTTCTGTTGTTGAGATTGTGATAAATATAAGCAGGATTGAAGAATGAGAAGTCTATTGCCTGGTCTCCGGCCATTCTATACATTAAGTCTTCTGACACCAGGATGGAGAGGGAATCGAGAGGTCTGAACTCCAGAGAGTGGATCATGAAGATTCTGCTTTCCTTAACATCAGTCTCTCCACTTCTTGTTATTCCATTTAAGAACACATTTCTCCAAGTGTACTTAAATCTATTTGAGAAGAATGAGAGGGTGAAGTGATCATTCCAATCGCTGTGGTCATCTAACAACAGGCTTCCTCCCTTGGAGATTCCTGTCTCTATTTTGTCCCTTCCAAACTGTAGGTTCCAATTGCTTCCTGAGAATGAAACTATGGCGCGCTTAGGCCAGACGAAGTCAAAGAGGGCAGTGGCAGCAGGAATATTGGTTGCAAAGGTCTTGGAATATTGGTTGGACCATAGGAGCATATGGGAGCCGTCGTTAACTTTATAAGACCCAACATAACCATCTGATGTAACAAAGCCCATGCCGTTCTCGTAGTTGAGGGTGACAAACTGGTCATCTTTTGTCACCTTCCCCATGCCATACTGGAGGTCACAATATGTATAGAAGTTATCGTTGACGGCACCATCCATACTTAGTTTCAATAAAGGCTTTCGTTCCTCAAAGCCCCTCTGCCAACTATCGGGAAGATAAAACTCTTCTCCATTTGTGTGGATATAACCCTCAAGGGAGGCATCTAGGCTGAGGGAATAATAGAATCCATCCCCATCATCCCAACGCAGCAATTCTGATATCTCATCCTCAACTCGAGAGAGTATTATCTTCTCTTCACTACTCAGATTTTCTTCTTTAAGCCTGGAGAGAATCTTCTCTGTTTCTCCCACTGACCAAGGCCTGGAGGAAGAAGGAGTGGATAGTCCTTGGGTGATATATAGCGTGTCTATTTCCTCATAAAGGGAAGAAGTGAGCGGAATTACAAAGGAGTCTGACGTGGCGGAAAGAGGGAACAAAAGAGATAGAAGGGCCAAAAGAACAACAATAAGTTTCATAAGTTAATATTCATCACATTAGTGATATCCGTCAAATATATAGTTATTTCTCTTAAGGAAAATATTCTTATATTTTGCTCTCCAGAATAAGAGGGTAAATGCCATATAAAAGATGATGTCTATGGCGGAGTGCATTATTGTGTGATAAAATTCCTCCTATGGAAATGAGAGAAGAAAAAGAACTAGTTGCAGAGTTCATGGGCCGTTCTTATGAAAGGGGACTTACCACCAGTACAGGTGGCAATCTTAGCTTTCGTGTGGGCTCTGTCATGCTGATCACTCCTTCCGGCCTCGATAAGTCCAGTCTTAAGGCTGAAAATATAGCGGAAGTAGATATAGAGACAGGAAAGAATCTTACTCCTGACAAGAAACTTTCCATTGAAACAGAGATGCATCGCCTTATTTATAAGGCACGACCTGACGCAGTGAGCGTAATGCATTCTCATCCTACTTTCTGCTGTCTGTACTCTGCATCAAATGAGTCAATTGACACAACTCTAATTGCAGAAAGCTGGTATTTATTAGACAGGGTCGTAAAGATTCCATATGCATTAATGGGGACAAAGGAGCTGGCGGAGAGAGTTGCTGAGTATGCAGAGAAGGGTGGAAATGCCTTCCTATTGGAAAACCACGGAGCCCTCTGCATTGGAAAGAGCCCTTTGAATGCCTTCGATAGGCTTGAATGCCTGGAGCAGGCTGCAAAGCTTACAGTGTTTTCACACCTTGTGAAGGCAAATGGAATAGAGGAAAAAGAGAGAGATAGAATCGCTGATATGCGATAGGAGAAAATATGGATAAGAAAAAGATAGAGGAAATCAAGGAAAAAGCCTTTGAAATCAGATGCCTGACCATCAACGAGATTTCAACATTCGGCTCAGGCCATATCGGTGGCGCCATGAGTATTTCAGATCTTCTGGCCCTATTGTATTTTGACGTAATGAACGTGGACCCAAAGGATCCAAAAAAAGAGGATAGAGACAGACTTGTCGTTTCCAAGGGACACGCTGGTCCTGCTGTTTACTCCACACTTGCCCTCAAGGGCTATTTCCCAAAGGAAATGCTCTCCACCCTTAATCAGGGAGGAACAAATCTTCCTTCCCATTGTGACATGTTGAAGACCCCTGGCATCGATTTTACAGCCGGTTCCCTTGGACAGGGGTTCTCAGCAGCCATGGGGATTGCCTGCGGCAACAGAGTGAAGGGTGTGGATGCCTGGACATTCACCATCATCGGTGACGGTGAGAGCCAGGAAGGACAGATTTGGGAGGCTGCAGAGTTTGCAGGAGCCCAGAAACTGGACAAGGTCATCGCTTTCGAAGACCTCAATGGCCAGCAGCTTGATGGTTATACAAAGGATATCATCCCGGAAGAGGCAGATGCCGTAGCAATGCGCTGGAACAGCTTTGGCTGGAGCACTGAAGTCGTGGACGGCCATGACATCGAAGCGCTGAAGGATGCAATTGAGAGGGCAAAGAGCGTCAAGGGCATGCCTCACATGATTGTCATGAAGACACAGAAGAGCCGTGGATATATTCCAGGAGAAGGCCTCAAGGCAAACCACTCCATGCCTATTAAGAAAGAAGACGCAGAAGCCGCCATCAAGGCTCTCAAGGAAAGGGAGGGTAGATAAGATGAAAAGAGACGCACATGATTTCAATCACTATAAAGAAGCTGTGATCGGCGCTGCCGTAGACATTGCCTCCACTGATGAAAGAGTAGTATTTGTGGACTCCGACCTTTCTTCCT
>JALFYG010000006.1 GCA_022784805.1 Spirochaetales bacterium | reverse complement strand
CTTGATAATCTTTGTAATCTATTATCTTTCCTTCCATTCACTCCGTCTTGCTCTTGCAACTGCTTCTGTCTCTGTGATTGCAGTAATATGGACCCTTGGAACCATGAAGATACAAGGTATGGATTTGAATCTCATGAATATCCTGACGCCTTGTATGGTCATTACCCTTGGCAGCACTTATGCAATGCATACTATCTCCCAATATATGTCATTGATCTCCAAAGGAGAGAAGGTGACAGGATTCTTGGCTGTAAAGAAGGTTTTGACTACGATAATCATCGGGGCCATCACCACCATTGCAGGTTTTATCTGCTTGGCCCTGAGTCCTGAAGAGGGAATCGGGTACTTTGGAATCTCTGTAAGCATCGGTGTCGTATTCTGTGCCCTCCTTTCAACAACATACCTTCCTTCTCTTCTCTCACTCCTTCCTCCTCCAAGAGAGAAGAGTGTCCGTAAGGTTGAAGAAGGACCATTAAGAAGATTCTTAGAGAGGCTGGGAGACTTCAATGTAAAGCATTGGATTCTTCTCATTGTGATTTTCTTTGTGATAGTTGCTGGATACTTATTCACAAAAGATAAGATCTCTGTGAACTCCGACTACATGTCATACTTCCCAGAGGAGGATGCCTTTGGTGACGACTGCAGGTACTTTGCTTCTGAAATAGGGGGCACCACACCGTTTACGGTGACCATAGAGGCTCCTGAGGGATCAAGTGAATTCTTCCTTGATATGGATAACTTGAAACGTGTGAAGAACTGGGAAGACACTGTGAAGGAGTCTGAACACGTCTTACAGATAATCTCATTCCCATCCTATGTAGCTTTCGCCAATAGGGAGATAACAGGCGAGTGGGACATCCCATCGGAGCCAGGATTAGGAAGAATAATGAGGAGCATTCTCCTTATTTACGCAAAAGATATCAAGGAAATAAAAAACGTAGTCTCCGATGACTTTAACTCACTGACCCTCACTATCCAGGCATGGGATGGAGAAAACCAAGACCTGTCATCAATAGAGAGCACCAAGAGCCTATATAACACCATGGTTGATAACCTTTCCTTACTTCCAGACGGAGTGAAGGTGACGATTTCTGGGTACCCGATAATCAGCATGAAGTTCTCAGATAGGATTATGGAAGGACAGAGGACATCCACCATCTGGGCCATTATTGCCGTATTCATCATCTCTTCATTGGTATTCATGTCACCAAAGAAAGGCCTTCTGATCCTGATTCCTGTGTTCTCAGGAATCGCCTTCAATGTGATGTTCATGTATTTCATGGGTGTCCCATATGACATTATTACCATCAGCTTCTCTTCCATTGCCGTGGGCGCAGGTGTAGACGATGCAATACACTTCTCTCTCAGGTACAGGCAGTACAGGAAGGAGTTCAGGGGAAAGGGAATCAGAAAGGCTGTTTACCATACAATCGTATCAACAGGGCGCCCAATTATCCTCACAACACTCAGTGTCGTGTTGGGAATGTCTATATTGGGCTTGGCTTCCTATACCCCAGTCAGATACTTCGGTCTCTTGATGGCTGTGACACTTACCGGTTGTATGGTTTCTACGCTTCTCTTCCTTCCTGCCTTTACTATCCTCTTTTCAAGAATCAAGAAACAATTCATGAAAATGAAAAGGAAAGATTAGTCTATGAAGCCTCTTGTTTCTCTTCTTATACCTGTCTACAACTCTGAGAAATATATCGGGGAAGCTTTGGAGAGCGTAGAGAAACAAGACTATGATAATCTAGAGATAATTATCCTTGATGACGGAAGTACGGACTCTTCCTTCTCCATTATCTCTCACTACAAAGAGAGAGATGAAAGAATCAAGGTGGAAAGAAGAGAAAACGGAGGCATAGGCAGTGCCAGAAATAGGCTTTTGTCCCTTAGCCAAGGTGAGTTTGTTTTCTTTCTTGATTCCGATGATATTCTCTCTTCCTCAAATCTCATTTCAAAGTTAGTGGAAGACTTGGAGAAATATGGCGCTGATGTGGCGGCCGCCAGAACTCTTTCCTTTAGAAAGACGCCGAAAATTAAGAGTGATGACACCATTAAAATATACTCCGGCTCCGATTTCGCCTCCCTGATGGCAAAGCCTTGTGGAGTCTTCTGTTATCCTCATTCAAGGCTAATAAGAAAGAGCCTCTTTTCCTCTTTTTCTTTTCCCACAGATGTGATCTTTGAAGACATACCTGTTATGCCTTGGGTCATAAGAAAATCAGAAAGAGTGGTGTATGACAGAAGTGTCATATACTCCTACAGAATAAATAAAAAGGGACTGAGCCATGGAAAATTCTCTCCATCCTCTCTCTTTGAAATGGATGCTTACTACACTAATATAAAAAAGGCCATGGAGCTTAAAGAGAGAAAAATTACCCTCTACAGTTCCGTTTTCTTTCTAACAAAGTATTATTATTATCTATTTAAGGTACTCGTCAGAGGCCTTAGCATAAAAGAGTACCATGCCAAGTATAAGAGGAAAGCAAAAGAAGCGTGGAATGCTCTTTTTTATGGAGGATAGTAGGTGAAAGGAGCCTTTTTATATGTAGACGCAGGTAAGGGACACTACGTCCCTGCCGTAGCCTTGGCCGACGCCATGAGGGACATTGGTGACGAAGCTGTTGTTGAGGATCTCTTCATTGTGTTCAAGGCACCTATTGTAAGGTGGGTCAGCAAACACTATTGGCGCTATCTGTTGCGCCACCCAAAGCTTGAGAAGAGGATAAACAAGATATCAAACGCCCGCTCTGCCCACGGAATCTTAGAGAGCCTTAAGAATGACCCCAGGGGGTTCAGGAACTTCAAGAAATGGTACTACAAGGAGAAGCCTGACTTTATAGTCTCAACGAACTTCATGGGGGCAACTCTTCTTCCAGCTTTAATAGAGAAGATGGGTGTGAAGTGTCCTGTCTACGATTATGTAGCGGACCTATTCGACCAGGTTAAGTGCGGAATCGACGGAAAGATCACCAAGGTCTATGTGCCAACAGAGATAGGTGTGAAGCACACCATTGCCATGGGACAGCCTGAATCCAGCGTAGTCCTCTCCCCGTTCCCTCTTTCAAAGAAGTTCGAGACCATGGAGAAGGTTGAGAAGGCAGAGGCGAGAAAGAGGCTGAACCTTAAGGACAAGTTCACCATCCTCTACAACCTTGGGGGAGAGGGAATAGGGAGCCCCGAGCTGTTATATAGCCTCGTGAAGCGTGGAATAGACGCCCAGGTTGTGGTAATCGGAGGAAAGAGCAAGACCACGGAGGTGGAGTTCAATCTCTTTAAGAAGAAGCATCCGGAGTTTTCATTGGAGATGCGTGGCTTTGTGGACAACGTGCCACTCTACATCATGGCAAGCGACATGCAGATGGGAAAGGCAGGGGCCAACTCCTTGATGGAGTCGTTGTACCTGAAGAGACCATTCCTGGTCAGCGAAGTGCTGTATATGGCAAGATCCACGCCTCTCTTTTTCAAGGACCACTATGTGGGCTGGTGTGAGGACGACACTGAGAAGAAGGCTGACATCATAGAGCGCTTCTACAGGGATGAGGAAGAAAGAAAGAGAATTGAGGGTGCAATGGACTCTCTTCCTGTTGTCTTCTCTTCCAAGAAACTGGTGGAAATGATAAAAGTAGATACGGAAGAGTATAGAAGAGAAAATGGAATACAATGAATTCAAACTTAGCGATGGAGCAGTTCTTAAGTCTTACATAAGGGAAGACTTATCTGAGAGATGCAATTCTTATAAAGAAAGGCCTGCCATTATTGTTTTCCCAGGTGGAGGATACAAGTATCTCTCTCCTAGGGAAAGCGAGCCTATAGTCTTGGAGTTCCTCTCACGTGGCTACAATCTTTTTCTTCTTGAATACGCTGTCACAAAAGAAGAGATAATGAAGAGGGAGCCGGAGAAGGAAGCAGCAGAGGCTGTTGCATTTATAAGGGAGAATAAAGAGCGCTTCAGAATCAAGGAAGATAACATTGTTCTTTTGGGCTTCTCTGCCGGTGGCCATGTGGCTCTTTCCATTGGTGCCCATTGGGAGAGGTACGGCATAGTCTCAAAGCCAAATGCCCTTGTCCTCTCTTATCCTGTGGTGACTATGGGGGCGTGGTGCCATGAGGGCTCCAAAGATAACCTTACAAGGGGAGAGAAGGAGAGGGTGGAGTATTTCTCCCTTGAAAACCAGATCACTCCTTCCATCCCTCCTACATTTGTATGGCACACAGCAGAAGACAAGTCTGTTCCTCCTATGAACACCATAATGCTTCTGGAATCACTAGAGAGAGTGGGAGCCACATATGAGTACCATATCTTTTCCAAGGGAAAACATGGACTTTCAACATGCAGAAAAGATGTGGGCTCAGAAGAAAAGAGGGCTGAAAAGTGGATGGATCTTTCAGACTCTTGGCTCTCTGATCTCTTCTCATTTCAGATGTAGGAACAAAATAGGAAGAAAGAGTAAGAATTATTCCGAATTTGTATTGCACCGCATTTTATTCTGATGGAAAATCACACTATGCAGTACATGGATGTGAATACAGCTTCCCAGAAATGGGGAATTACTGGGCGTAGAGTAAGAATACTCTGTAATGATGGAAGAATAGACGGTGCCGTGAGAAATGGCTGGTCTTGGCTTATTCCTTTGGATGCTCCGAAGCCTGGAGACGGAAGAGTCTTAAGGCGTTTTCGTAATCTCGACATCAGACCAGGCTTTGTTGACATAGAAGCTTTGAATGAGGCCGCAGAAGGCATTGTGGCCAAAGACAGCGTCTCATCCTTTACCCGCCTTCTCCCTTCAACCATTTCTTTTCTTTTTGTGTTGGATGGGAAAGAAGTATCTCCAGAGGATGTAAGAGTAGTGTTGGAAGGAAAGCTTTGTTACTCCCTTTCCCTTCAGGAACACTTATTGATAGTTAACTTCACTTCCATCCTTAAGGGCCTCTTTAAGAAGAAAGACAAGTGGAATGGTGGAGCCTTCAAAGAAATCTATGCCCGTTTATTGCAGGGCATTTCAGACTCAGACGGAGAGTATGAAAGAGAGTATTTGGAAGGAAAAGAGGATGAGATCACAGTCAAAGCTGCAATGGAAACCACGCTGAAGCAGTATGAAGACTCTTGGTCACTTCTTCATCCACTCTCATCCTCTTCAATTCTCACTGGTGAGATTATGAGAATCTCTCCATATAACACATCTCTTTCATTCTTCTTGTATCTTGTGCTGGCAGGAGAACTGTTGAGGGGAAATGTTCTTCCTCCACTTTTGGATTCCTCTCTTCTCTTTGAGGCAAAGGCTGCCTTTTCCCTTGTTTCCAGTAAGGGCGTGTATACTGATTTGACATCTCTCTTGGAAAGAATGGTCCTTAGGTCATATATGGAGATAAAGAAAAATGTATGACGTTATATTAAAAAATGGCTTGGTAGTGGATGGAAAAGGAGGAGAACCATATAGAGCCGATGTGGCTGTGTTCTCTTCTACCATCGCCCTCATTACTAATAGTGATATTTCCCGTGGAAAGAAAGTGATAGATTGTAAGGGAAAGATAGTGGCTCCGGGATTCATCGACAGCCACACTCACTCTGATTTCCTCCTTCTAAATGACCCTTCCGCTTCCTTTAGACTAGGACAGGGTATTACTACAGATATCTCCGGAAACTGTGGCATAGGAGTCTTTCCATATAAAAACAATATCCTCAAGGATTTTGTAAAAGATGTTCTTGGAGAGTGGAAAGATTGGAGATGGAATGATTTCTCTTCATATAAGGACTACTTGATGAAGAGAGGAATCGGGTGCAATGAAGCCTTCCTTGTTTCTCACACAGCACTACGTGCCTTTGTTATGGGAAGTGATTCCCTGAGAGAGGCAAGGGAAGAGGAGATAGAAGAGATGTGCAGTGTCCTCTCTCTTGAACTCGATAAAGGTGCCATCGGTTTCTCTTCTGGTCTTTATTATTCACCATGCGTCTTTGCATCCCAGGAGGAGAACCTAGCCCTATTAAAGGTCGTGGCCTCCAAGAACAAGATATTCTCAGTCCATCACCGCTCTGAAGGAAGGGGGTGTGTCAAATCTCTCGAGGAGGTCTTGATGCTTGCCAAGGAGAGCGGAGTGAAGTTGGAAGTATCACACTTAAAGGCCATTGGAAAAGAGAATGAGAAGAACATAGATGTGATGCTGGAGATGATAGAAAACTATAGAAGGGAAGGCGTTGATGTCAAATTTGACGTTTATCCATACACATTCGGCTCCACAAGCCTCTTCTCCCTACTTCCTCCACGTGTCCTCGCATATTCGCGTCTTGAACAGAGGATGGCACTCTCCTTGGAGAGCGAAAGAAGAGTGATCAAGGATGAGATAATGAACCCTGATGGCTGGGACAGCGTCTACCCAATGGTAGGGCCTGATGCCATCACCGCACTCTATCTCTCTTCGCACCCTGAGTACAATGGAATGACGCTGACTGAGATTGCTAGAATTAAGGATTTCTCTGATCCGTTGGATGCTCTCTTTGATGTACTTGAGGACGAAACAGGACTTGCGGTCATGACGGATGTCACGGAAAGTGAGGAGAGCCTGGAGAAGATCATCTCCCATCCATTAATGTGTTTCGGGACTGACAGCCTATATTCATCTCCTCTTCCTCATCCACGTTCCTTCCATTCCACAGTCAATTTTTTGAAAAAATATGTAATGGAGAGAAAGCTTCTTACAATGGAGGAGGCAATAAGGAGAATGACGGGGGAGACAGCTGGTCGCTTCGGCCTCAAGGATAGGGGAACCATAGAAGAAGGTAAGTATGCTGACATAACTGTCTTTGATCCTTCAATTTTGGGAGAAGTGGATGAAAGAAGAAACAAAGGCTTCTCACTAGTTCTCGTCAACGGAAAAGTTGCACTAGAAAATGATATTGTTAGATCCGAAATGGGAGGAAAAGTCATTACTTTATAGAGTTAAGTAGCCGAAAGGAAGAAAAATAGTTATTCTCTCCCTTATGAAAGAGAAGAAAAAGTGGAACGAACTATCGAATAAAAGTCAGAAAGCTCTGTCTTTGGCGGCATTTTTGATTTTTATACTCTTTTCTGTCTTTCTTTTTATTGTAGTAGGAATACCTATGGTGAAACACGCCAAGAATCCTGAAGTCTTCAGGACTTGGATTGAAGGCATGGGCATCTGGGGGAAGCTGGCTTATATAGGGATGAATATCCTCCAGGTTTTGGTGGCTGTAATACCAGGGGGGCCTTTGGAGATAGCCGGAGGATATGCCTTCGGTCACTTTACTGCCATGGTTCTCTGTGTCATTGGCATGGGGATAGGTAGCATCCTTGTATTCCTTCTAGTGAGATTCTTTGGTTATAGGCTTGTGGAAGCTTTCTTTCCTGTGGAAAAGATAAATGAGCTGAAGTTTCTGAAGTCATCAAAGAGCAGGGATATGTTATTGTTGGTTCTCTTTCTCATACCTGGGACACCAAAGGATCTTATTGCATATTTCTGTGGGCTGACGGAGATTAAGTTCTCCACCTTTGTCCTTATAGCGACTTTTGCTCGTATTCCTGGAATATGGGGCTCAACCCTCAGTGGCGGGGCTATGGGTGAAAAAAGCTATATTTCTGCTTTAATCATTCTTTGTCTCGTTCTTTTGTGCACACTTATCGGCGTCATCGTTTATTCCTTCATCGTTAAGAAACATGGGAAAAAGAAGAGTGATTCCGCGTCTAAGGAATGTAATTAATTCACTAATCTGATAAAGTATCTACATGGGGAAAGTTTTTATCTTTGATATGGGGGAAGTGGTGATTCTCAATGTGAAGAATCTCCAGGCAATCGCCAAACGCTTTAATCTTGAATATAAGCCTTTCAGAGCCTTCTATGGCCTTTATGACAAGGACTTGATGGAAGGAAAGATGGAGGATATGGAATTCTTCTCTATTATGGAGAAGAAGTATGGTGTTGAGATAAAAGAGAATCTGTTTATAAAAGACTTCTCTCCTCTTCCGAATCCATTCATTCTCTCTATCATTGATAATCTCAGAGAGAAGGGCCATAGATGCGTCTTGGGTTCCAATACCTTTCCTCCCCATATGAGGGTTGTGGAGGGTATGAAAGAGAAACCTCTCTCTCATCTTGATACTTTGTATCTTTCATACAAGATGGGGATAGCAAAGCCTTCAGCATCATTTTTCAAGTTTATTCTGGAAAAAGAGAATATAGGACCGAAGGGCGCTGTGTTTATCGACGATAAACTCGATAACATAGAAAGCGCCTCAAATCTAGGCATCAAGACATATTTATATGACAGTGGGAAAAACGATGAAGCCGCTGAGTTTTTCAAGGAGTACCTCCAATGAAAAAGATATTGGCGCTCTTATTGGTGTTGTTTATTTCTCTTTCTCTTTTCGCTTCCGATGAATACTCTGTGGTGATAGGAAGGAAAAGAAGTAATCAGACATTCAATCATCACTTCTTTTCCATGGAAGCCAAGGTGGATAAATTCTCATTTGCCTTGATGGAGAATGGAGGAGACTATCTAGGAATAGATACTTCCTATGAGAGTTATTTCTCTTCCCACTTTCATTGGAACACGGGGGCGACTTTAAATTACTTCACTGCAGGGGCCCTTTCTCTCCTTATAAAGGGGAATATTAACGTGGATTATGGAACTGAGAGTGTATATCTGAACCTAGGGGTTGGAGTTCAGGGAGGAGTATTGAAATATAGTGAACTGGATAGGATTTTATTCTCCCTTTCTCCTCTCTCGAATATTGAAGTGAACTTAAAGGCCGGGAGAAACACTTTCTCTTTTGGCATGATGCTTGATTTTAAGTATGAGAGACAATTTAAAGCTGTGGAGTCATTTTATTTCAATGCCCGTAGAGATTTCTCATCTTACTTTGCCTTCTCCGCAGAAGTGTGGGGGAGAGGGGCTGAGTATTTGATGGATCCATGGCTTAATTTTCAAAGCTATGGAGTCATAATGAAGTTCACGTTGAAGGATGGAAAGTCACTCTGACTTTTCCATCGTTGACCCTATATTTTCTCTTGGGTAGAATTAGGGAAGAGTGAAATAAGAGGGGGATGTTCACTTTTGCTTTAACTGCAGAAGTGTATTTTTAATATGAGAAAAGCTCTTTTTGTCCTATTGCTTTTATCTATTCTTCTTTCATCATGCAGAATTCCAGAGTCTGCCTTGGCTGGGTATGATACAAATCCTTTCCTGGAGGAGAGGGTCATCAATGTAGATAATTCCACCCTTGTCTTCTTTACAGATGCCCATATCGGGAGGGAAAGAAACCGAAAGGATATAAAAAGGTTTGATGGCAACTTCATATCATTTATAAGGGACGGAGGATATGATGTGGTCATTTCCGGCGGAGATATGGCGGATGATGGAGAGCTATCTGAAGAGTTGATGGACTTTATTGACAAGATCAAATCTTCTGCATCCCTATACCTGGAGACAAAGGGTAACCATGATAGGCACCCATATAACTACAAGGGTGACGATTTATCTTCCTTCTGGCTTAACTCCATCCTTATGGCTGACACCCATGTAACCTATGCAGATATTATGGAAAGCGAGTATGGAATAGACTCCACAGGTAGATACTTAATCTCCACTCCAGATGGTGATATTTCCATCTATATCCTTGATACTTCCCTCAGATCCTTCTCCTCCCGCCAGCTTTCTTGGCTTGAAGAGGCCATAACGAAAGATAATACTACATTCAAGATATTGGTTTCACACATAAATATCGTATCTGGTGGAGCCTTTGACCAGTCCTTGTTTATGACAGGGCTTGGAGACGAGGGGGAGATATCAAGGTTTATGGAAATCTGTAAGAAAGGAAATGTCTCCCTAGTTCTCACAGGTCACCACCACAAAGGAAACATTCTCTATGGAGACGGAAGTGGATACACTGAATTCAATGGAGCTGCCTATCATAGGGCTGACAGTAGTTTTGAGTCCGATGGCTGGTGGTACACTCTATCCTTGGATAGAGAGAAGAGTGAAATCACAATAGATGGCTATGACGCTGAAACAAGTGAGAAGAAAAAGAGTTGGAAAATAGGGGCAAAGTTGTAGTTTTTATAGATTTAATATTCTTTCTCTTGAAAAACACTTCTTTTGGAGACACCATTTTTCTATGAAGCTTATTTATGTTGTGGAAGACCACGAGGTCATAAGAAACGGTGTCGTTCAGTATCTAACACTCTCAGGCTATGAGTCAGAGGGATTTAAGTGCATTGCAGATGCAACTGCAGGCTTTGCCCATCGTGTCCCTGATCTTCTGATACAGGATGTGATGCTTCCTGATGGTGATGGATTTGCATTTGTAAAGGAAATAAAGGCTAAGTCTCCAAGACTTCCTGTAATCTTCCTGACAGCCCGTGTGGATGAAAGCGATAGGATCCTTGGCTTTGAATTGGGAGCAGATGATTACATTACAAAGCCATTCAGCCCAAAGGAACTGGTGCTTAGAATTCAGGCACTCTTCAGAAGAATCGATGAAGGTGCAGAAGAGAGCAAGAATCAATACAAATACTTTGATGGTGAGAATACACTTCTGATAGACGAAGATATCCATGAAATCGAGGTCAATGGACAGAAAATCAATCTCACTGCTGCTGAGTGGAGAATCGTATTGTATCTTGTGACCAACGCCCCTAACCTCATTACAAGGGCCCAGATACTTGAAGAGTGTTTTGATTACTCCTTCGAAAGCTATGAGAGAGTAGTAGATACTCATATTAAGAATATCCGTACAAAACTCAGACCAGGTAACTGGATTGATACTGTACGTGGATATGGTTACCGGTTCTCTGGGAAGAAGGCTTAAGTGCATAAACAGTTTTTCAGACTATTCATCTCTATTGTACTCATAGTGTTGGTTTCAATTACATTCCAGCTGGGGTGCATTACTCTTTTCTCTCGTTCACTCGTCTATGTCTGGTCAAGCCAGGTCTTCGACGAGTTTGCAGAGAATGTAGAGGATAGTCTGGAAAATGCAGATTTTACAGGGACAAAGAGCATATATGACTTTGTCTTCTCCAATGTCTCGGAGAGAATATCAGGGTTTATACTTCGTTCCTCGGTGGATGGGCAGATGCTTACCTTCGGTCAGTCGGGAAAGGGCAAGATAATGCCTCAGCTCTCATCCTTTGTAAATAATACATTTACATATATGCAGCATGTATCCTCCACAACCGCTCTTGCTGAAAGCAATGGAAAGGTGTTGGAGATCAATGCTCCCAAGTATCGTATCGACATCACTATTCCAAACCCCTTTGGACTTGAAGTCACCGATGCGGTCTTCTCCCGCACTGACTACACTGGAAAGGTAAGCGTTACATACCCTCAGACCATTACTCGCGCTGATGTTGCAGGTACATTTGAAATCTATATCAATGGAAACCTCTCTGCTTATCTTGATGTCTTGGTCTACTCTGTCGATTATTACACTCCTACAAAGTTCATACTCAGGGAAGTATACAAAGTCTTAGGCTACTCTGTTCCTATTGCTCTTGTTTTGGCTTTCATCCTTGCTTATGTGCTCTCTCGAAAGACAGAGAGGAAGGTAAAGGAAGTTGAAGATGCCCTCAGTAAGCTTTCAGAAGGTCAGTTTGACATCACTATGCCTCCATCGAAGATAGAAGAGTATCAGAAGATGGGAGACTCCATTGAGGCCCTTGGTAGGGACTTAAGGCGTCACTCTGCCTCCAGAAAGGAGTGGATCAGAAATATATCCCATGACCTAAATACCCCTGTAACAAGTATGAATATGCTTCTGGAGGGAATCCAGGATGGTATGTTCCCTCTCAATGATGAGACTATCAAATTATTGAAGAAGGAAAACGATACATTGATGAGTAGGATCGCCAGCGTATCCTACTACTCATATCTATTGTCTCCAGACGCCAAGTGCGAAAAGAGGAAGCTTAATCTTCTCTCTGAAGCCACAAATACCGCTCTTTCAGCAAAGGCTGAAGTAGATATTAGAGTTGAAGAAGATGCATCAATCTATGCAGATGAAAAACTGCTTTCAAGAGCGTTCCTGGAAGTATTGAAGAACGCCATTGAGTATGGAATAGGGTGTGACAAGCCTATTTGGAAGGCTACTGCCACAGATGAATATATGGTGGTTACAATATCCAACCACGGCCACCTTCCAGATCCTCTACCTCAGTTCTTCGAGCCTTGGGCAAGAGGAGACGCATCCAGAACTCAGGGTGGCAGCGGCCTTGGTCTTTCCATTGTCTACCAGATAATGGAACTCCACGGAGGAAAGGTATCCATCAGAGAAGAGAATGGAGAAGTCTTTGTTGATATGTCATTCCCATTCTTTGACTACGTGTCAGTCGTCTAAAGAAATAATAGAAAGCTTTCCGTTGTCCCAAACACCATAACTGGATACGCTTCCTCCCTTTGGTATGGTGGTTGAACCAGGGTTGAAATAGAGTACATCTCCCTTCTTCTCCAAGACTGGGATATGAGTATGACCTGACATCACAACATCAAAGCCTTCTGCATCTATTTCATGGTGACCGTGGATAAGGAGTATTCTCTTTCCATCTACTTCTATTTCTTTCTTGTCATCCAAAATAGGGAAGGGCAACACCATCTGGTCCACTTCTGCGTCGCAGTTTCCTCTTACGGCGATGATGGAGTCCTTCATCTCGGAGAGTATTGGTATTACCTTCTTGGGGTTATAATAAGGGGGGAGATCGTTTCTTGGCCCATGATACAAAAGGTCTCCCAAGAGTATTACCTTGTCAAAGCTTCCATCTTTCCAGATGTTGAAGATTTCTTCAGCTCGTTTATAGTCTCCATGGATATCTGATGCGATTAATAGTTTCATAATTAGAAAACTCCTTCCAATCTACACAATGTCTGTATCACTTCAACATAGTGTCGTGCAATACTGAACTTGTCAAAGATACTTTGACACACAATAGAGCGAAAAACAATCTCCCCTCAAGTGACGGTCTTTTCCCCTATGAAGGCCGTCATTCTTCTTTAAGTCTACAAATAGCAAAAACAATTCATTAACATTTATCTTTATGCTTACTTTGATGTTGCCATCCATAAATGAATGGGCGGGAATCTGCCTTCCCGCGAGATGAGCCCGAATTGAAGTCAGATGTATCTTCTCTTTGCCATCTGATGCATCTTGATTTTGTCGGGCTCTCTCTTTTTCTTGAAAAAAACTAAAAACTGAATCATAACAAAAGTAGAGGGGAGATAATGTTTAAGATTCTTATTGTTGACGATGACAAGGATTTTTCAAAAGCCGTCGAGACATACCTCAGTAGAAACGGCTATGAAGTCTGTTATGCTTCCAACGCAGAGAAAGCCTACGATGCCATTTATAAGAATGTCTTCGATTTGATCATTTGTGACATTATGATGCCAGGAACAGATGGCTTCCAGTTTGCTTCCCAGGTAAGATCTGTAAACTCTACAATCCCTCTTCTATTCATCTCCGCCCTTGATGATGTCCAAAGTAAGCATAAAGGTTTCCAAATCGGTATTGATGACTATATGGTGAAGCCTATAGAGTTTGATGAGCTGAAGATGCGCATCAAGGCAATATTACGTCGCACAGGAATCGCCCAGTCCAAGAGGTTGGTGATCGGTGGAACTGTGTTGGACAGGGAGGAAAGAAGCGCTTATGTGGATGGAGTCGAAGTGGTATTGACTCCCAGGGAGTTTGACATAGCCTTCAAGCTTCTTTCTTATCCTAAGAAGACTTTCTCCAGACAAGAACTGATGGATGAGTTCTGGGATAGCGAGACAACTTCCTCTACAAGGACTGTGGATGTTTATGTGACGAAACTAAGAGACAAGTTCTCTCTTTCCAAAGATTTTGAGATTCAGACAGTTCATGGCTTAGGTTATAAGGCGGTGCCACTTTGAAGAAGAAGGCCAGAAAACAGCTTGTAAGAGTAATTATCAACGCCATAGGTTCTTTTCTCTGTTGCTCCGTAGTGCTGGGTGCCAGCATGATACTCTTTTTCTATGGCCTTGATATGACGGAGGAAATGATCAAGCATCGTGCAATGCTCACATTTTCCAGCATAGTCTTTCTCTCTTTTTTATTCGTGGCACAGGACATGATTCGTTCCTGGTATGGAGAGAAGAGACAAGTAAAGAGAATAATGAAGGGCATGGAGGCCATCACCCGTGGTGACTTCTCCTATAGAATCGAGCACATCAACCGGTTCGAACTATTTAATCAATATGATGAGATCATCGACGGAATAAACAGAATGGCCAAGGAGTTGGAGTCTTCTGAGACAATGAAGAAAGACTTTATCTCCAACGTCTCCCATGAACTTAAGACTCCTCTCTCCACCATTTCAGCTTATTGCGAGATTCTTCAGGATCCATCCCTATCAGAAGAAGAGAGGAATGAAAGAATCTCCATGATTCTCAAGAATGTAAAAAAGCTTTCTAATCTTGTTTCAAATATCTTGAAGCTTAATAAGCTTGAGAACCAGGAGATATACCCGGAGAAAAGGAATTTCGACCTCTCAGCTAGAGTGGCTTCTTCTTTCCTCTCTTATGTAGATGCCTGTGAAGAGAAAGGCTTGGTGATCAATGCATCTGTAAAGGATGACGTCAGGATATATTCTGATCCTGACTTATTGGACATTGTTTGGAATAATTTGATAGGAAACGCTGTGAAGTTCACACCTAAGGGTGGAAAGATATCAGTGTCTCTGAAAGAAAACGAAGAAGAAGTCATTGTCTCTGTCTCCGATACAGGCGTTGGTATTTCACAGGAGTCCTTGAAGCATATTTTTGAGAGATTTTATCAAGGGGACACCTCCCATCAGACAGAAGGAAATGGTCTCGGGCTATCTCTTGTGAAAAGGGTTGTTGAGATAGTCGGAGGCGAAATCAGCGTAGACAGCACTGAGAGGCAGGGCTCTATTTTTGAGATAAAACTGAAAAAAGAAAGCTGATCATTGAATATTATCTCTACCTTTTATAATCTCTCTCAGAGGTGATGAAATGGAGGAGAAAAAAACTTTGGCTGCCTTAAAGGCGGCTTTTCCCCACACCCTTCCTATTCTTGCTGGTTTTATTGTCTTGGGAATGGGGTATGGAATATATCTTAGGTCTTCGGGACTTCCTCTTTGGTATCCTACAGTAATAAGTATACTAGTCTTCGGGGGATCATTGGAATTTTTGCTTGTATCTATGCTTCTTGCTCCCTTCCAGCCGATATCTGTCTTCTTTCTCTCTCTGTTGGTGCAGATAAGACATCTATTCTATGGTCTTACTCTCTTAAAGAAGTATCGTGGAAGGGGATTAAAGAGCCTTTATCTCATTTACTCAATGTGTGATGAGACATTTTCTGTCAACTGCAGTACAGAAGTTCCTGAGGGCGTGGATGAAGGGTGTTTTGTGTTCTTTATATCCCTTCTCAACCAAAGCTATTGGGTGATCTCTGTCACGCTTGGTTCTTTGTTGGGCGGAGCTTTGACTAAGTACTCAGAGGGCGTTGAGTTTGTAATGACAGCAATGTTCTATGTCATATTTATCAGGGCAATGGAGAAGAAGGAGAATAGAATAAGCGGAATAATCGGAGTAGTGGCAACTCTCTTCTCCCTTATTGTATTCGGTAAGAGCGTCTTCCTTATCCCATCAATGATCTTGATTCTCATTTTCCTCTTTCTCTTTAGAGAGAAGATTGAAAAGGGGAGGGAGAGTGTATGACACAAGGAGAGCAGATTATTACGATACTCATTGCAGCTGTGGCAACTTTAATGACAAGGTTTCTTCCCTTTGTAATATTCAAGGGAAAGAAGACGCCTAAGGCTTTGGATTATTTAGGCTTTGCCCTACCTGTCAGTGTCTTTGGAATGCTCTTGGTTTATGCTTTGAAAGATACTGTAGTCACATCGTTTCCATTTGCTATTCCTGAAGCTTTAGGACTTATTATGACTTCCATCATCTATCTATGGAGAAAGAATACTCTTATCTCCATAGCTTTGGGGACACTCTTCTACATGTTTTTGGTCCAGGTTGTTTTTTGACCCGGACCAAAATCAGAGTTTAAAGTAGTTCTTCAATAAAGGCGTCTTTCCAGACTTCTGTGCCGTTGACGCTTATTTTAACGTCCATTGTGTCTTTGACAGACTCTATGAATTTCTCGAATCCCTCCTCTGTTGTAACTCCAAAGAGGTTGGAGATTGCATCTTCAAGAGATTTGAAACTGAAGGAAATAGAACCTTTGACATGGATTTTGTCGTCTTCACTATCTTCCTGATAGAAGTAATCGAAGGAAGCTTTGAAGACTCCCTCATTGAAACTGAAGGAGTAGGAGCCTGTTACAATTGCTTCTTTTCCAAAGTCTCCTTCCTTTATCTCATTTACACTTTCTTTGACTATTGCTTCTAATTCCTCAAGAGAAGGCTTAATGTTGGTGAAGAATTCTTCGATACTTTCTGCAGCGTCTTCCGCTTTATCTCTCATCTCTTTGATTAGAGAGTTATCGAAGAAGATTCCTTCTATTTCAATCCAGTCGTCATCTCTGTCTTTTTCGATTGAAATGAACTCTTTTCCATTTACTTTAATTTCAACGTCTACGCTGCAAATTGTCCTGATGCCAGTTGCCTCATCATAGCTGTAGTTGATATAGGATCCTGAATCCAATGAAATAGATAAATTCTCTTTTGGAAGAGAAGAAAGAAGAGCTGAGTAGAATGCTATTGCTTTCTCGTCTTCACATGTTGCCAAGAGCTTTTCTAGTTCTGCTCTCACTTCTGATGTAGTAAATACCACATCTTTTGAGAATTCATATTTGTATTCACCGTTTAAGCCCCTAGTCAAAGGTGTGGCTATGGCTTCGTCTGCTTTAACAACCACATAGGCCTCTGCAACAGTAAGCCCCCTGATGGAGGAGCTATATTCTTTATACTCCTCACTATTCATAGCCTTCTTTGTTTCCGGTGTCTTGCCATCCTGAAGGTTTTCAGGAGAACAGGATACGATTACTAAGGCAGCCAATATCATTACTGCCACTAAGTAGAATTTCTTTTTCATTTTCATCTCCTACAGGAACTATATGTTCCCTATGTAAAATGAAAATGAACATTCTTGGCTGTTGTTACATCTCTACTGTACAAATCTATATCATTGTTTAGTTTTATCGCACGATTATTAATCTGCGGTGTAGATGTCGATTTCATCGATAAAACCAGACTTTGACATCTCCTCCATGATCCCAGGCACCGATGCCGCACGGGAACAAATGATAGATGCCTTCAAGAGGATGTCACCATCATGAGTGTGGGTCATTGTAATGTTTCTGATAGTGATGTGAATGGCATCAAGTCTATTCTTGACGTCTGTCAGTGTCATTCCATGCTTAGTAAGGTTAATGGTGATGGAACCTGTGTTTGTACTGAATGTCTTATGCTCCTGCTTATGCATGACATACTGGATGATGAGCATGAGGACAGTACAAGCAATGCCGAGAGCATAGAAGCCACAGCCAATGGCAAGACCGATACCGACAGTAGCCCAGAGGCCTGCCGCTGTAGTGACGCCTATGATATTGTCGCGCTTGACGAAGATGACGCCAGCGCCCAAGAAGCCTATTGCTTGGACAACACCAGAGGCCATACGGGAAGCATCAACCTGGACGGATGAAAGATAGACGACATCCAGGAATCCATACTTGGAGATGATCATCATTAATGCTGATGCAAGAGCAACAAGCATATGAGTTCTGAGGCCTGCGCTCTTCAGTCTCTTCTCTCTTTCCCAACCAATAAGCATTCCACAAATTGTAGAGAGAAGAACTCTTCCCAATAAAGCTAATACCATTGTGTAAGTCAAATCATATTCCGGCATCGCATCCTCCAACTCGTAATAAACCCATTTTCCCTTTTTTCAAAAGGGAAAATGGATAAAACATGAGCATAATTTTATTAATTGGAAATCAAATTGTTTGATATCCATTGTGATTTATCAAGTATGCCAAATTTTTTTGAAATTTCTACAATAATCAATTTTTTTTCATTTTTTGACCAAAACCACAGTAATCAATAAATATAATTTATTATGTCATAAAATATTCCTTTGTTGCATGAGGGTTATGGCATTATTACTGGGAGTGAATTTTACTGAAGTTACTTTTCTCTCGAAATATCATGAGAGTAGAATGTTTATTACAACGGGATAAATGCCATGGATATTATTAAAAGAGATGGAAGAAAAGAGTCCTTTGACTCTACAAAGATTTCGAATGCAATAGAAAAGGCCCTCATAAGTGTAGGGGAAAAAGAAGCAGCTTCTCTCAGTAAGGATTTGACCCTCTTGGTGGAGAAGAGACTCTCTGAAGGCAAAGAGTGGAGTGTGGAGCACATCCAGGATATTGTTGAAGAGACACTTATGGCTGAAGGACAGTTTTCAGCTGCCAAGAGCTTTATTCTATTTAGACAGAGAAGAACTGTATTAAGAGATGAGAGAAAGCAGCTGTTTTCTGCTTTTGCTTATGATGGCTTTTCAAAAGTTCTGGATGATATTCAAAAGGATTATGATGATCCAAAATACTCATTGAGAATTCTCTCTGATAAATTTTTCTCATTTCAAAAAGATGGAATGAGTGAGTTGGAAAGAGAGAATGCTCTTACAAAGGCCTCTGTTGAACTCACTACAGCCGACTCTCCTCGTTGGGACTTTATTGCAGGAAGATTCCTTTCTTTTTTCTCTGATAGGAGAATCAAGGAGAGTATGAAAAAGAGGAATGTCTCCTCATTTTCAGAGAAACTGAATTATCTCGTTTCAGAGGGACTCTACCTAGATGAAATTGTCTCTAGTTATACAAAAGAAGAGTTAGATACAGCATATGAATATATAGATGAAGAGAGAAATAAGCTTTTTACATATTCTGGGCTTGACCTCTTATTAAAGAGATATGTAATACGTTCTCATAAGCATGAGATATTGGAGACGCCTCAGGAGATGTATCTGGGCATTGCTCTCCATTTGGCTCTTCCAGAGACAAAAGAAAGAATGAAGAGAGTGAAGGAATTCTATGATATGCTCTCAAAAATGGAAGTCACAATGGCGACTCCGACACTCTCCAATGCCCGTAAGCCAATACATCAGCTCTCTTCCTGTTTTATAGACACTGTCCCTGATTCATTGGATGGTATCTATAGAAGTATCGACAACTTTGCAAAGGTATCAAAGTTTGGTGGTGGCATGGGACTCTATTTTGGAAAAGTAAGGGCAAATGGTTCTGCAATTAGAGGCTTTGAAGGTGCTGCAGGTGGTGTAATCAGATGGATAAGACTTGTTAATGATACTGCTGTTGCAGTAGACCAGCTTGGGGTAAGGGCTGGAGCCGTTGCAGTTTATCTTGATATATGGCACAAAGATGTTCTCGAATTCTTATCCCTCAGAACAAATAACGGAGACGAAAGAATGAAGGCTCATGATGTGTTCCCAGCCATCTGTTATCCTGATTATTTCTGGAAGCTCTGCAGTGAAGACTTAAACCAGATTTGGTACATGATGTGTCCATATGAAGTCTATAAGACCAAGGGATACCATCTTGAAGACTATTGGGGAGATGAATGGACTGAAAAATATCTGGACTGTGTCAATGATAATAGAATTCAGAAAAGAAGCATCGTCCTCAAAGATCTGGTAAGATTGATCATCAAGAGTGCTGTAGAGACTGGAACCCCGTTTGCCTTTAACAGAGATACAGTCAACAGAATGAATCCCAATAAACACAAGGGAATTATCTACTGCTCAAATCTCTGTACTGAGATAGCTCAGAATATGTCTGAAATTCAGGCTGAGGAGAGCAAGATAGAACTGGAAGATGGAGAAGTGGTTGTTGTAAACAAAACAAAGCCAGGTGACTTTGTCGTATGTAACTTAGCTTCTCTGTGTTTGGGTAATATAGACTTGGAGGATAAAGAGCATCTCTCTTCTCTTGTTCATAGTGTTGTAAGGGCTTTGGATAACGTTATTAGTCTTAACTTCTATCCTATTCCATATGCCAAGATTACAAACGACAGATACCGTTCCATTGGACTGGGAGTCTCTGGATATCATCATGCACTTGCCAAGAGAAAGATTAAATGGGAAAGCGAGGAGCATCTTTCCTTCATGGATAAAGTCTTTGAAGAGATTAACTATGCCGCAATCGATGCTTCCTCAGAGCTTGCTCTTGAGAAAGGATGCTATAGTTACTTTAAGGGAAGTGAGTGGGAGAGCGGTCTCTATTTCGATAGACGAGGATACGAAAGCTTGGAGTGGAATAAGCTAAGAGAGAAAGTTAGAAAGAATGGTATGAGAAACGCATATCTCTTGGCTATTGCACCTACTTCCAGCACCAGTATCATAAGTGGAACCACAGCAGGAGTGGATCCTGTGATGAACAGATTCTTCTATGAAGAGAAGAAGGGCGCTATGCTTCCTCGTGTTGCTCCATCTCTATCAATGGATACCTGGTGGTTCTATAAGAGTGCCCACACCATAGACCAGACATGGTCTGTAAGGGCATGTGGAATAAGACAGAGACATATTGACCAGGCCCAAAGCGTGAATTTGTATATAACAAACGATTTTACAATGAGACAAGTTCTTAATCTCTATATCCTTGCCCATCAGTGTGGCGTCAAGACGATATACTATGTAAGAAGCAAGAGTCTGGAAGTCGAAGAATGCGAGAGCTGTTCAAGCTAGGAGGATGAAAATGGATGAGCTGAAGATTAAACCCCTCTTTAATCCCAATGGGGATACAGAGGTGGAAAAAAGAAGAATGGTAGGAGGAAATACCACCAATCTAAACGATTTTAATAATATGAAGTATGGCTGGGTTTCTGATTGGTATAGACAGGCTATGAATAATTTCTGGATTCCTGAGGAGATTAATCTCTCACAGGACTTAAAAGATTATCATCACCTTTTGCCTTCCGAGAGAACTGCTTATGATAAAATCTTATCATTTCTAGTATTCTTGGATAGCCTTCAGACAGCAAACTTACCATCTGTCAGTGACTATGTAACAGCTAACGAAGTAGGCCTTTGCCTTCATATACAGACATTCCAGGAGTGTCTTCATAGCCAGGCATACTCTTATATGCTGGATACTATCTGCTCCCCTGAGGAGAGAAATGATATTCTCTTCCAGTGGAAGACGGATGAGCACTTGCTAAAGAGAAACACTTTCATAGGAAACTGCTACAATGACTTCAGGGAACATAGGGATTTAAAGCACCTGATGAAGGTAATGATCGCAAACTATATTCTTGAAGGTATTTATTTCTACTCTGGCTTTATGTTCTTCTATAACCTCTCTCGAAATGGAAAGATGCCAGGTTCTGCTCAGGAGATAAGGTATATCAACAGAGATGAGAACACCCATCTCTGGCTCTTTAGAAACATTATTCTGGAACTAAAGAAAGAAGAACCGCAGCTCTTTGGTGAGGATGATATAAAAGAATACCGAGAGATGATGGAAGAGGGTGTTAGACAGGAAGCCGCTTGGGGAGAGTATGTCATAGGTGAAGATATTCCGGGACTTACTGGAAAGATGGTAAGAGATTATATCTTTTATTTGGGAAATCTCAGATGGTCCAGTCTTGGCTTTGGTACTCTTATTCCAGGCTACGAAGATGAGCCTGAGGATATGGCTTGGGTTTCAAAGTATTCAAATGCCAATATGGTAAAGACAGACTTCTTTGAAGCTAGAAGCACTGCCTATGCTAAGAGCACTGCACTTGTTGACGACCTATAAAGAAGATGTTTCATCCTCCCCGGTAAAACGAGGAGGATGAGTTTTTTACGCCTTTTCAAGCATTCTTCTAGATATTTCGTTTGCTTTTTCTTTGATTACTTCTTCATCAAAACCTACAAGTTTTCCATTCCTAACGGTAAACTCTCCATTTATTATAGTGTGTTTGGTCTCATGGTTTGTTCCACAGAATAGAAGTGCCGCAACAGGATCGCTTAATGCTCCGGCATAGGGGAGTTTGTCTACATCGAAGATAGCTAGATCTGCACCGAAGCCCTCTTTTATCTTTCCTAAAGCTCCTTCATATCCCAGAGTCTTGGCTCCATTGATAGTTGCCATTCTAAATACATCCCTTGCAGTCAAGCTATCTGAGCCATATTTGACTCTTTGAAGCATCAGAGCCATTCTCATTTCTCCAAGCATATCTGAGGAGTCGTTGCTTGCAGATCCATCTACGCCAAGAGACACGTTTATTCCCATATCCAGCATCTCTTTTACTCTGCAGATACCGCTTCCTAGTCTCATGTTACTTGAAGGGCAGTGGGCTATGGTTGTTCCAGTGTCTCTCAATATTTCCAGTTCTTTGTCTGTAAAGTATATGCCATGGGCATAGAAGACATCATTTCCTATTAAAGAACACTTCTCCATCAATTCCATAGGTCTCAGTCCATACATATCCAGACACTGGTTCTCTTCATCTTTTGTCTCACAGAGATGAGTATGGAGTTTCACACCGTATTTACGGGCGAGAATTGAGCTTTCCTTCATGATGGATGCCGAGACACTGAAAGGTGAGCATGGAGCAAGAACAATTCTGTGCATGCTGAGTCTTGAGTAGTCATGATACTTCTTTATGCACTCTTCGCTGTGTCTGAGGATTTCATCTTCTGTCTGCACTACGCTGTCTGGAGGAAGACCTCCGTCTTTCTTTGAAAGACACATTGAGCCACGGGTGGGGCTGAAACGCAATCCAAGCCTGTCTGCTGCTTCAAACTGAATGGCCATCGGGTCCCCATTCATTCCCTTTGGATAGACGTAGTGATGATCTGTTGAGAGAGTACAACCTGTCTTCATTAACTCTGCCATTGCCAAAAGGGAAGAGTAGTAGATGGCATCCTCATCCAAGTTCTTCCATATTTCATAGAGATATGTAAGCCAATTGAAGAGCTTGGCATCCTGCACTTGAGGTACATTTCTTGTAAGAGTCTGGTAGAAATGGTGGTGTGTGTTTACAAAGCCTGGTGTGACTACACATCCCGATGCATCGATGGTGTCGTAGCCTCTCTCTTCTTTCAGGTTCTTTCCTATCTCTTCAATGGTGTTGCCATTGATCTTGACGTCCGCGCCAAACTGGTATGGTTCGTCATAGGAAGTGAGAAGACAAAAGATATTTTTGATGTGAATTTTGCTCATATAGAGCCCTCCTTGATATAGTCTTGGGTCGACGTTGTTAAGACTTTTCTATTCAAAGAGTGTCCGGGGTTAAACCTTCTGTTTTCTTGGAGAAAAGGTACCTTTCCCAAATAAATCATAGATTAGGAATCGTGAGTGCGCAATAAAAACATAAAGGTGAGGTATCAGCCCTCCGGAGGGAAGGCTGGTGGCGTCTTATTCCACGCATGATAAATATAAGGCATCAAAGAGCTTGAGATAGGACTCTTTATCGAGAAAGAGCTCCTCTGTATTGAAAAGAACAGATGAGTCCATCTTCAACTCTGACCATTTAGTTCTCTCTCCCATTTCTTTGATCCTATACCAGGCCTCAAAGTCTGAAGGGAATAAGATTCCTCTGTAGTCATCTTCAATATTCAGGAAGAATGCTTTTCTCTCCTCGCTTATTTCCAGAGGAAAACATGAATATCTTTCTTGGAGCATAGTCTTTGTGATGATAATGCTCTTTCTCTCCAGCTCTTCATCATCAAAATAATGGATACGGGAGTAATCGAAACGGGAGAGAATGAAGGCTCTCAATAGCTTGGCGCCTTCTCTGTATTCTTTCTCTCCGGCTCTTTCTTCATTTTCCATCAGAAGCTTTTCTCTGAGAAAACCGTTGGTTTCTCCTGCAAATAACAGGAAATCTCTGTAATACAACTCCATGTACCACTCCTTTTTAGCGCCTTGTTTTCTGACGCGCGCAATAGGGAACAAATCCACGTCGTAAGATAGATCCGCATCTGCAGATAGGGGATAAAGAGATTATTTTCAGAGTAAAGCAAAAGAAAAAAGACCATTACAGGCCCAACTCTTCCTTTAGCAGATACGGCTGCAAGTAGAAGTCTAAATCCCGTTAATTAATTTCTATCACTTCTTTTTCTTGGTGTAAAGAGGGGATTTATAACTTTCGGTTTACAGTTTATTTTAGTGGTGTTAATTAAAGGGGAAAACAATCTTTTAAAAAATAAAAATTTTGATATATTTAGACAAAATGTAATATCGAAATATGAGAAGTTCATATATTAAAAATTGTCATACATTTTGTGCTTTTAATTCGTTATGACCACTAAAGATACATTTTAGTAACTCTCTGTAATAAAAAAATATAGTTAGGTAGAATTTCTTTTTTCTTTATTTAGCACTGAGATTATGGTACTCTTAGCCCAATGGAAATTTCCATATTTTTCTTTGGGAGGATAAATATGAAAAAACTATTGTCGCTCGTCATGATCATCACAATGGTCATAGCAGGTCTCTATGCCGGCGGTGGAAAAGAATCCACAACAGAACCTGTTTCAACTCCTACTGTTGAATCCGCAGGAACAGTAACATCCAGTGGAAACGTCAAGTCTGGTGAAGTACAGGCAAACGTCACTTATAAAGACACTGTCATCATCGGTATTGCAAACGACGTAAACAACCTTAACCCACAGGGATCCAACACAGATGCAAACATGATGGTCTTCTATCTTACACATGAAAGACTCGTCAACATCGATCCAGATACAGGTAAGGTAATCCCAGCGCTCGCAACAGAGTGGACAGTTTCAGAAGATGGCTGTGTCTATGAGTTCACAATCGCAGACAACGCTACATTCACAGATGGAACTCCATGTACAGCTGAAGACGTTAAGTATACATATGACAAGGCAAAGGAATCATCATTTGCTGCACAGAAAGTTGCTGATGTCATCTCAACAGAAGTCCTCGACAGCACACATATCAGAGTTACATTGAAGAAAGCTAACCAGGATTGGCTTACTCTTATGGCTCATGGTGGTATGTCCATCATGTCTAAGGCAGCTTGTGAAAAGGATCCTACAAATGGTCCAAGACTTGGTTCCGGTATGTTCTCTCTTGAAGAATGGGTTCCAGGTTCTCACTGCTCATTTGTCCGCTATGATGGATACAGAGACGGCGCTGCTCCTACAAGAAGAATCGTCATGAAGCTTTATAAGGAAGCATCAACACGTCTCATCGCTCTCCAGACAGGCGAAATCGACGTATGTATCGACCCAAGCACAACAGACTTGGAGAGAATCAAGGCTGACTCTAAGCTTGAGCTCATCCAGACTCCAAACGTCGTTATGCTCTATATGCCAATGCAGATGGAGAAGAAGGGCTTGGACAACGTCCACGTAAGAAAGGCTCTTGCTTATGCTATGGATAAGGAATCCATCGTATACGCTGCTTATGACGGTCTTGCTACTGTCCATAACAACTACATCAACCGTGGCCAGTTCGGTCTCAACCCAGACATCCACGTGTATGAATTTGACCTTGCAAAGGCAAAAGAAGAACTCGCTCTCTCTGGCTACAAGCCAGGCGAACTCACATTCCACATCATGGTTGACAAGGAATTCAAGAAGACAGCAGCTCTTATCTTCCAGAATGCATGTGCTCAGATTGGTATCAACATTATCCTCGAAGAAATGGAGACAGCAGCTCTCAAGGGTAAGCTCAACGATGCAGCCCTCGACTATGAATTGGCTCTCTATCAGTTCACAGATGATCTTGGAACAGACTACACTCTCCGCAACCAGCATGGCTCAACAGTCCAGGCTGACGGAACACTCAAGAAGAATGGTTCCAACAGATGTAACATGAAGGATGCTACTTTCAACGCAATGCTTGATGAAGCTCTCGTCGAGACAGACAGTGCAAAGAGAGAGCAGGACTACTATGTAATCGAGAACTATCTTGATGAAATTTGTCCTATCGTTCCTATCTGTACTTCTTACATCAACATCGGAGCAAAGAAGGGTGTTGTCGGAGCAATCTGGAAGCCAGATGCAAAGCATGACTTCAGATATATCGCTCTTGCTGACTAATTCAGTTTTATCCTAAATGTGGCAGGATGTTTCGGCATCCTGCCATATATTGAAAATTCAAACTTCTAATCAGGAGATACGATGCACCGTTATATAATCAAAAGATTGTTGATGTTGATTCCGGTTCTATTGGGAGTAGCATTCATAATCTTTGCAATAATGAATGTAGCAGAAGGCGATCCTGTCTATCAGGTTGCAGGTCCTGACGCTACAGAAGAACAGCTTGAAGCCCTGAGAGAGGAAATGGGCCTCAATGGTTCTTTGATAGAAAGATACTTCAGATATATCCTCAATCTATTGAAAGGAGATTTGGGGACGTCCTACGTCAGTAAGATGGACGTTATGCAGCTTTATATGCAGCGTCTTCCAAATACTCTTAAACTTGCATCCCTTGCAATGTTTGTTGCCGTAATAATATCGGTTCCCCTTGGAATCGTTGCAGCTGTAAACCAGAACTCATGGAAAGATACGCTTGCCATGATTTTGGCGCTTTTGGGTCTCTCTATGCCTAACTTCTGGCTTGGACTTCTGTTGATGCTTCTGTTCTCTTTGAAGCTTGGCTGGTTCCCAAGTGGAGGTGCAGAGGGTTTTAGAAGCGTTGTTCTCCCTGCCGTTACAGTAGGTGTAGGACTTGCAGCTCTTTTGACAAGAACAACTCGTTCTTCAATGTTGGACGTCTTGAGACAAGACTACCTGAGAACAGCAAGAGCAAAGGGTGTATCAGAAAGAAAGGTTGTCTACCACCATGCACTCAGAAACGCTTTGATTCCTATCATCACAATCTTTGGTGTACAGTTCTCAAACGTTCTTGGTGGATCAGTATTGGCAGAGACAGTCTTTGCTTGGCCAGGTGTAGGAAGATTGGTTGTAGACGCAATCGACCAGAGAGATATTCCTACAGTAACAGGTGCTTTGATCATGACTACTATGCTTGTAACAATAGTCAACCTTCTCGTTGACATCGTTTACGCATATGTAGACCCAAGAATCAAGGCTCAGTACACGAAATAAGGGGGGAGCGGTATGGAAGAAAAAAAGAAAATGACCAGCCAGCTCTATAAAAAGAGAAGCTCCTTCTCCATGATCTGGCATCAGCTTAGAAAGAATAAAGGTGCAATCATTGGTTTGATTCTCCTTACTTGTATAATCATCGGCGCCCTCATTGCTCCTCTTGTCTATGATTACAATACAGATGTAATCGGAATGAACGTAAGAGAGAGAATGCAGTGGCCTTCTTTGAAGCACATCTGTGGAACAGATGACCTTGGACGCGATATCTTTGCACGTATCGTCTATGGTGCAAGATACTCTCTTGCCGTTGGTCTTGTTGCCGTTCTTATTGCTCTTGTAATCGGAACAGCTCTTGGTGCAGCTGCAGGCTACATCGGCGGTGCCTTTGAGAATATCGTAATGAGAATTTGCGATATCTTCTCATCCATTCCATCTGTTCTGATGGCCATTGCAGTAGTATCAAGTTTGGGTAAGAGTACCCTGAACTTGATGATCGCCGTAGGTATTGCAAGTACAGCACCATTTGTAAGAGTCGCCAGAGCCGCTGTTCTCGTTGTAAAAGATGAGGAATATATTGAGGCTGCAAAGGCCATCGGCCAGCCAGACTGGAAGATTGTCTGTGTCCACATTATCCCAAACTGTGTGTCTCAGATCATCGTTCAGGCAACACTGAGAGTCGGATCTGCCATCATCTCAGCAGCTCAGCTTTCATTCCTTGGTCTTGGAGTCCCGGCTCCAGCTCCAGAGTGGGGTTCAATGCTCAGTGCAGGAAGACTCTATATCAGAGACTACAGTTACATGACTCTCTTCCCTGGTATCGCAATCATGATTACAGTTCTTTCTCTTAACCTCTTGGGTGACGGATTAAGAGACGCTCTGGATCCGAAGCTAAAGCGCTAGGAGGAAAAGATGGAAGACAAGAACATGATTGAAGAGAAAGAAATCCTAAATATCGAGAATCTCAGAGTCAGATTTGAGACAGAAGATGGCGTCGTTTATGCCGTCAACGGCGTAAACCTGAAGCTTGGTTATAAAAAGACACTGGGCTTGGTAGGTGAGACAGGAGCTGGAAAGACAACAACAGCCCTTGCTATGCTTCGCCTGGTTCCAGATCCTCCAGGAGTCGTTGAGTGCGATAGACTTGAAATCGATGGACAGGACATCAGAACAATGTCCATTACAAGCCTTGAAGAGGTCAGAGGTAAAGAAATCTCCATGATTTTCCAGGATCCTATGACAGCTCTCAACCCTGTATTTACAGTAGGTGAGCAGATAGCAGAATCCATAATGATCCATGAGCATCTGAAGAAAGAAGAAGCCATGGAGAAGGCTGGAGATATGCTGGAACTGGTCGGTATCCCACGCCAGAGACTTAATGAGTATCCTCATCAGTTCTCCGGTGGAATGAAGCAGAGAGTCGTCATCGCCATTGCCCTGGCTTGTAACCCTAAGCTCTTGATAGCCGATGAGCCAACTACAGCTCTCGATGTCACTATCCAGGCTCAGGTCTTGGAGTTGATGGGAAACCTCAAGGAGAAGTACAACACATCCATGATCATGATCACTCATGACCTTGGTATTGTTGCTGAAGTCTGCGATGACGTAGCTGTAATGTATGCAGGACGTATTGTTGAAGAAGGATCTTTGGAAGAAGTATTCGGAGAAACAATGCATCCATACACAGAAGGACTCTTTAACTCCCTTCCAAATATCAAGAACAGACAGAATAGGCTGAAGCCTATCCATGGCCTCATGCCAGACCCAACAAATCTTCCTAAGGGCTGTGCCTTTGCTCCACGCTGTAATTATGCAACTCCAGCTTGCTCTGAAGCCGTGCCAGAGTTGAAGAATTATGGTGGAACCCATTTGGTTGCATGCTCCAGATACACTGAAGACAAAGACTTCATCATCGATAGGAGGAAGAAAAATGGCTGATAATATTCTTGAAGTAAAACACCTGAAGAAATACTTCAAAACTGGTCGTGGTATGCTTCATGCTGTCGATGACATCAACTTTACTCTTGAAAGAGGAAAGACACTGGGCTTGGTAGGTGAGTCTGGCTGTGGTAAGAGTACCACAGGAAGAGTCATCTTAAGACTCTTGGAACCTACAAGCGGTGAAATCATCTTTGAAGGCAAAGATATCAGCAAGCTCAGCAAGAAAGAAATGAGGCATATGAGGAAGGATATGCAGATTATCTTCCAGGATCCATTCTCATCTTTGGATCCAAAGAAGACTGTAAGCCAGATCATTGCAGAGCCTATCATCGAGAACAAGATCCTCAAAGGTAAGCATGCCATTGAAGAAAGAGTCTTGGAACTTATGGAAACTGTAGGTCTTGCTGAAAGATATATCAACACATATCCTCATGAGCTTGATGGAGGCAGAAGACAGAGAATAGGTATAGCAAGAGCTCTTGCAATGGAGCCGAAGCTTATTATCTGTGACGAACCTGTATCAGCTCTTGATGTATCAATTCAGGCTCAGATTCTGAACCTTCTTGGAGAACTACAGGAAAAACTGGGTCTTACATATATCTTCATCACCCATGACTTATCTGTAGTAAACCACTTCTCTGATGACATAGCCGTCATGTATCTGGGACAGATAGTCGAGAAGGCTCCTGCTGAAGAGCTCTTCGAGAACCCTATCCACCCATATACACAGGCTCTTCTTTCCGCCATCCCAATTCCAGAATTGGGACACAAGAGAGAAAGAGTAAAACTTGTGGGTGAAATAACAAGCCCTATCGAGCCACCTGAAGAGTGTAGATTTGCCAAGCGCTGTCTCTATTGTGACAAGAGCGTCTGTATGTCTTCAGTACCAAAACTCATTGAAGTGAAGCCCAATCATTTTGTAGCATGTCCATTGAAACAGAAGGAAATGGGATTCGAAGTCTAAATAGTTGTTGAAGGGGACTTTTGAAAGGTCCCCTTCAAAGGAAATACAATTGAGAAAGAAGACTAAATTCATACTCCTGACACGCCATACAGATGAGGAATTGACTCACTTTCTTCAGAAAGAGGCGGAGAAGGGCTGGTGGCTTAAGAAGAATAATGGTAATAGATTCACTTTCGTAGAGAAGCCTTACGAGGGAAAGAGAATCTGTGCCTATACTTTCTTCTCCCGTGGCCCTGAAAGCTCAACTGAAGTCCAGCTGGGAAGGGAGCTGCCTTATCTGAGAAAGAAAGGTTGGGACCAGATAGGAGTATCGAAGGCAGAGAATATCGTTGACTCCAGACGCCATGCATTTCTCTATGAAGAGAAGCCTACTTCTTTCTTTCCTGTAACAGAAGATGATGAAATAAAGAAAGCTGAAAAGAGAAGTAAGAGAAAGGCTATATCCAATCTCATACTAAACGCCCTCTATTTTATTGCGGCAGTCTTACTTCTCTTCTTTGATAAAGTCAGGCTTCTTACATCCCTCTCTTATCTTCTTTCATACTTTACATTTTTTATCCTTCTTCTCTTTTCTATTATTCTTTCAATCAAAGCCATTACCTGGGTTATAAAGTGTAGGAAGAATAGAAAAGAAGAGACAGAGAAAGGGAATTATCGTTCTCTTGATCACAGCACACTCTCTACATCCTTGATGCTCTTTTTCCTTCTTATTGTCTTAGTAATCTCATCTATTTGGGGTAACGGAGGAAGTAAGGGAGAGAGAGTAAATATAAACGGGACATCCATAGTACTTTACTCCGATGAAGCTCCTGTTTCTTTGGAGACTATTGGAATAGAAGCAAAAGGAGCTTATAGGACAACAAAGACAGATAATAGAAAGAGTCCTTTCGCAGAATATCTCCATGTATACGACCAAAGCTTTGGAGGAGAGGAAACAAGACTGGAGTATCTTAGTTACTCTCTCTTTTCGTCTCCTTATTCATTCTTGCTGGACATGGCGGAGTCTGAAATGTTTGGAGAAGCTGCCATTGGAGATAGTTCTCTTGCTTCCATATTGAATGTTGATTCCGTTGAAAGATCCATCAAAACAGGAAAGATTCTGATCAAAGGAAAGGATTCTCTTCTTACTCTCGATAGCTCCAAGGAGCTTGGAGAAGAAGAGTTGATGCTACTATCTGCGCTTTTGAAGTAGCCTTGATGCATAGAAAAACTCCCAATTTCAAGAAGAAACTGGGAGTGAACATTGTGATTGGAATCAGAGACTCCAGGATAATCCTGCTCTGAAAGACAAGTTTCCAGTCTGAAGTAAAGAATGTTTGATTTCGAGACTTGTTTCGGTTGAGGATCCACCATACTTCATGCCAAGCTTTGCACCGAATGCATCTCCATATTCTGCACCAAGATTTAATCTAGTTTTATCTCCTAATTTGAAGTCTAAATCAAGACCGAAATACCAACCCGTATAAGAAATGAAGACTGATCCGGATGAGCTACCTACTTCTCCTCTGAGATACATGTATTGCATTCCTCCTGAAAGCTTGAGAATGCCAAGTCTATAAGATGCACCT
>JALFYG010000002.1 GCA_022784805.1 Spirochaetales bacterium | reverse complement strand
CTTTGGAGAGGACTTTCTGACACTTGTTGGAATATTTCTTACAGAGAAAGATTGTACAGAGGATTCCCCAACAAATACCTGTGGTCATGACTGCAATGATAGTGACAAGGTTATCTGGAGTAAGGACAGAAGAGTCCAGGGTAGTTCCCATAGCCTGTGCAGCTGACTCTGCTGCTATTGCTTCATAGGATAAGTTTCCTACGACACTTAGTCTTAGCCATGCAGTCGGGACTCCAAGAGAACCGGATAGAGCAATAACACCAAGTAGAATTGAAATTGCTGGCAATACTGTAAAGAATGCAGATGAAGTGATAGCCTTCTTCAAGACTTCTTTCTTCATACCTATTTTGAGTCCAGCATTATAAGAACGAACAATGAACCACAAACACCCACAAGCAACAAAGAGCACTACAGCTCCAACAACAAGATAGAGTGGTGTGGAATTAACTTTTGCAAGGTAATCCATAGATATCTCCTTGCTTAATTATTCTATAGTCTTTTCTGTTTAGAGTGAAACATGAAAACACAATAAATCTAATTTTCTTTAATGGATGTTATATATGAAACATAAAATGCCCCGGAAAAACCGAGGCAAGATAATAACAAAATAAAGAGTTTTGCTTATTCGACGTTACTTGCTAGATGAATTACTTTACTGTCTCCCTGTGAGAAAACTAGACCATCATAATTACAATATGTGGTAAAAGACTTATTCCCACCTTCATCTGTTGTTACGACATAAACATCAATATCATATGGTAGATCATAAGCCAAAGTGATTTTTCCATCTGTAGAGTATTTGTAAATCCTGTTATAATTTTGATTTGTATAGAATTCGAGACTCTGATTCTTTGCTAGTTCCGTGTCGACTTTGAATTCAACAGTGGCAGCCCTGTAGATACAGATGTTCTTTGTATATGTCATGCCTTGTAAGTCGTCTGAACCTGAATATACTTCCTTACACCATAACACATAGTTTTCACTGGCGACTTTGTCGTCCCCTACCATTTCACAAACAGTAAACTCACACTTGGCTGGAATAAACTCATATCCTAGGTCGATGACATGATCGGTGGTAGTCGTGCCGGTTTTCTTTTGGGTCAATCCTGTTCCATAGTTGATAGTGTAGTCTATGAGAACATTATGCCCAAATGCATTCTCTCCCAAATATTCTTTACCCACTGTTGGGTTAATGACAATCCTTGAGTTTCTTGTACCAATATTTTTGTCTTTAATGATATAGCCAATGAAAGCTCTTTTACCCTCTGTAACATTTATTCCGATTTTGTTTGATGGATCAATTTGGTCGCTGGTTTCACTTATTGCCCAAAACTCTATATTATCAATTGGTTCAACAAGATTACTTGATATGTAATAAGTACCTGGCTTCAAATCAATAAATTCATCTTTTTTGATATCACCGCTCTTGATAGGATCAGAAGCGTGTCTACTATCATAGATCTCATAATGAAGGGTTTTATCAAATACATTACAGAAATCAATTGAGATGCCTGTATACGTTACCAGAGGAGGATCAACAGGGTCTTCTTCTCCTTCTGAAGCTTCAGATTTCTGAGTAACCTTAATAGTTAAAGTATTCTTTCCTCCAGCTACGATTTTAATTGAGTCTGGATAATCAAAATCAAAATGTTCGTTATCCTGGACTCTGACATTGTAAGTAGTTACAGCCACTTTTTCTGTCTTAGAGTTCTCTTCGTTAGAAAGAGCAATATTTGTTGTGAAAGCATCATTTATAAATAGTGCGACATTTACTTGAACATCATCTTTTATTTCTTCTGATATTTCCAAGTTAATAGTTAAATCTGCAGTTTCTGGTAAATTTTCTTCTGGGATATCCATTGCACAAGAAAAAACCATAAACGTGAGGATGATTGTAAAAGCAATAAGAACCTTTTTCATATGTTTCTCCCAAGGAAAGAATATCATACACTTTGTCATGCAACAATTTTTTTATTTAAATTTAAGTGGCCATTTAACATAGTGAGGAAAAAAATCGGCCCTGAAAATCAGGACCGAGAAGTGCTTGTTGTATGACGAATTAGAAAGCTTTGTAGAATCTACCGTAAGCATCTGCTGCCTTAAGAGCTGATACGACACCATCAACTGTTACTTCGAATGGAAGGTTGTGGATAGTATCGTTTTCAGCGCAAGCTGCTTCTGCTACCTTTCTGAGTTCTTCGTCTGTTACATCCTTGATACCAAGTTCTTCAAATGTAACAGGGAGACCAACATCGATACAAAAGAGGATGATCTCTTCCAAATCTTCCTCGCTTACGTTCTCAAGAACAAGCTGAGCAATAGTACCGAAAGCAACCTTTTCACCATGATACATGCCATGGCAGCCTTCAAGAACAGTCAAGCCATTGTGGATGG
>JALFYG010000297.1 GCA_022784805.1 Spirochaetales bacterium | reverse complement strand
CCTTCGTTGACAGGATGGACCTAGAGAATGTAACAGTGGAAGAAGCATTGAATCACCCGACATGGAAGATGGGAAAGAAGATCACTATTGATTCCTCTACTCTTGCAAACAAGGGACTAGAGGTAATCGAGGCTTCCTTCCTCTTTGACTTCAGGCCATCAGATATCTCTGTCACTGTTCATAGACAGTCTATTGTCCACTCAATGATAAGGACAAAAGAAGGCGCTGTATATGCTCAGCTCTCTCCTCCTGATATGACACTGCCTATCATTTCTGCTCTATCAGACGGAAAGATAGAACTGGAGAATGTGGTTGCACCCCTCTCTTTTGATAACCTTAATCTTACTTTCGAAAAGCCTGATACCCTTCGTTTCCCTCTTCTTTCTCTTGCATATAAAGCTCTTGAGATTGGAGGAAGCGCCACTATTGCATATAACGCAGCTGATGAAGTTGCAGTCAATGCATTTATGGAGGGCTTGATTCCATATTCAAGAATCAGTGAGATTGTAGAGAAGACTCTTCTTGATGATACTTTCAAAGAAAGTGTATCAAACTACAAGGAAACAATGGAAAAAGATAGGATAGCCAGAGAGATTTCCAGAAGCGCTTTATGATTGATCTACTTCTATATGTTCTTTATCTGATAATTGGCCTTTTATGTACAGGTCTCGTTTTATTGGTTCATGAACTTGGCCATTTTCTTGCAGCAAGATTATTTGGAGCAGAAGTAGAAGAGTTTGGCATCGGTGTTGGGCCTGTGATCTGGCGTCACTGGGGAAAGAAGACGGAGTTTCGTCTCTCCTTGATTCCTTTTGGTGGCTACTGTAGGCTTGGCGGCTCAGAAGATTTGACAGTGGCTCTCTCCAATAAGAGTAAGAAAATAAACACCGCAGAGAAAGGCTCTTTCTTTGCCATTAGTCCTTGGAGGAAGTTCTTTATCTTCCTTGCGGGTCCTTTGACAAACTTTATTCTAGCCGTCCTTCTCTTGGCTATAGTCTCCGCCATTCCAGTCAAGAGAGTAAGCCATAGCCTTATTGTGGCACCCACTTCTGATTACTCTGCCCTTTTTTCATCCAATATTGAACAGAAAGAGATTCAGAAAGGAGATATCATCTTGTCATCCAATGATAGATTCTTTCTTGATTGGGAAGACTTCTCTTCCTGGTTACAGAGCCAAGAAGGAAAAGAGGTGGACCTGAACATTCTTCGTGATGGAAAAGAGATGACTGTCACTGTCTCGCCCACTGCAACAGAGAGTGGATGGAGCTATGGAATTGCAAACCTAGAGAAACCTATTGTTGGTCGTAGTGAAGACGAAATGATAGAAGTTGGGGACATTCTCATAGAAGCCAATGGCGTTCCAATTGAGTGGACTTATGACCTATATTTAATTGATAGCGAAGTCTATGATCTGACATTCAAAAATGAAGAGGGAATAAAGAATGATAGAATAGAAGGAAAGTCCTTCCCTTTTGCCTGGAGTACCGACTACAGGGTCTCTCCAGATTCTTCCACTCCTCTCACTACTGCTTTTTATAAGACAATAGATCTGGCAAAGAAAACTGCTGCAGCCTTGATCAAGCTTCTCTCCTTTAACTTCAGTGAAGCCTTGGAAGTGATCAGCGGACCATTTACAAGTGCTGAAAACATTGGAAGAATATCAACGATAGCATTCTCAGAAAGCAACAGAAGCGGCGTCAGGACCCTATTATATTTACTCGCCATCATCAGCATTTCTATTTCAGTTGGTAACCTTATACCTATCCCAACCTTTGATGGAGGACAGATGCTTATTACAGTGGCTGAAATGCTTGTTCATAGGCCTCTTAAGCCAAATACATACCTTGTCCTTCATATTTCCGGCATGATAGCTGCATGGGGCCTGATAATCGCAATGAACGCTTGGGGAATAGTTGAGATGCTATTTCTATAGGTTACTTCTTACTAGGAACCTTCTGCTCGTAGTCGATGAACTCAGAGCTCTGATCAACATCATTATAGAATGTAAGTGGTCCGTTATAACCAATCTTAAAGGTACCAGTTTCACCGTTACGGTTCTTGGCAACAATAAACTGTGTTACCTGAATGTTGGCCCTACCTTGAGAGTCCTTGAGGTTCTTCTGTTTCTCTTCTTCCGTAAGGTTCTTCTTTCTATGCAGGAAACATACAACGTCAGCGTCCTGTTCAATGGAACCAGAGTCTCTGAGATTGGAGAGAATAGGAGCCTGCTCCTCACTCTCTCTTCCTACCTGACAAAGTACGATTACAGGAACCTTAAGCTCTCTGGCAAGCTGCTTGAGAGCAAGGGAAATCATAGATACCTGCTCAAACTTTTTCTGGCTTGCATAAGTCGAAGGGACAGAAATAAGACCGATATAGTCGATTACTATACAGTCGATATTCTTCTCTTTCTTCAAAAGTCTTGCCTTAGCCCTCAGTTCTGTCAAAGAGATATTTGGAACATCAACGATGTACATATTGTCGCTGTAGTCATAAAGACGGGAACAGCTGTCCATGATACGTTCAAACTCATCGCCGATAAACTGAGCCTTGATGATCTTCGCCAATTCAACCTTACTATCGATGGCAAAGAGTCTCATGGCAATTGATTTTGCAGGCATTTCAAGGGAGAAGAAAGCAATCTTCTTATTGTTTCTCATCATGTTATACATCATGCTGAGAGCAAAAGCAGTCTTACCGATAGATGGACGAGCTCCAATAATAACATACTCTTCGTTGGCAAAACCACCGTTGGTATATTTATCGAGGACATCGAAGCCAGTTTCGATTCTGTCTATCTCTGCCTTTCCTTCCATTTTCTTGGATATTTCTTCAAATGTAAATGTTGAGATATGACCAAGAGAGTACTCTGAGGACTTCTCCTTCATACCCTTTAAGAGGGCGTCTGTGAGAATCTTAGAGTTATGGTCTAAGGAATCATCGATGTTTACAGATGGATCGAATACGTCTTTTTCAAGGGAAGTAGCAACAGTGAAGAGTCTTCTTCTCTTAGAAGCCTCCTGTACGATTTCTACATATCTGGAGACATTGGCAGTGACTACCTGAACATTGGTGAGCTGGGCGATATACCCTACTCCACCACACTTTTCCAAAAGATTCTTTCTCTTAAGATAATCAACAAGAATAAGGCCGTCGAAACTCTTCATGCCTTCTCTTTCCATGATATCTGAGATAGCTTGGAAAATATTACCATTAAAAGGTGAATAAAAATCAGAGGCCTCGAGAGTGGATGAAACCGTATCCCAGACCTCTGAATTCAATAACAGAGCCCCAAGAACACCTTTTTCCGCTTCATCGTCATGAGGAAGCATCCTAATTTTGGATGTGTTATCTTGTGACTCTGCCATATGTGATTAACCCTCTACAGGAGCTTCTGTTTCTGTGCTTTCAGTAGCAGCTTCTTCAGCAGCCTTAGCCTCAGCCTCTGCCTTAGCCTTTGCTTCTGCTTCAGCCTTTGCCTTTTCTTCAGCAGCCTTCTTAGCAGCAGCCTTTACTTCAGCTTCAGAAAGAACGTTGAGAGTGATAGTAGCCTTGTCGTTCTCATAGAGGTGAGCAACGATGTGGTATGTTCCTGTCATCTTGATAGAGTGTGTAGGAACATCGAGCTTCTTCTTCTCGATCTCAAAGCCTTCCTTGAGAAGAGCTTCCTGAACCATCTGAGATGTTACGGAACCAAAGAGCTTTCCAGATTCACCAGCTGTAACAACGAGAGAGATACTAACATTGTCGAGTCTCTCCTTGAGAGAAGCAGAAGCTGCTCTCTTTTCAGCCTTTCTCTTTGCAATCTGCTCTTCTTTCTGCTTGAACATAGCTGCATTAGCCTTGTTGTAGATGACTGCAGCGCCTGTTGGCAGGAGGTAGTTTCTAGCATAACCGTCTTTTACTGTTACGATGTCGCCTTCTTCACCGAGGTGTACAACGTCGTTGTTGAGAATGATTTTCATTTCTTTCTCCTTGTCTTAATGTTGAAAAAGTTCTCAATGAGTCCAATTACAGGTAGTCCAATGAGAACCACTATATTTAGTCCCGGCATCAATAGACCAATCATCAAGAGAATAATGAAGAGAGTTGTACTCTTCATATTCACACCACCGTTTTTTATCCAAGCCATCAATACAGAGAAGCCCTGTATTGAATAAACCAGGAGCATGGTCACAACCAAGCTTAAAAAAGCCATAGAAAGGACCAATGGCATAGATATAAACCGACCAAGCAAGAAGAGAGCCAAAGCAAGAATCAGAATCCAAACAATGTTTGTATTCAATTCTATGGCGGCAACTGCATCATCCAGTGCGGTTTCTCTTGAATGTCTCCTTGACTCATAATAAAAGAAAGAGACACAAGCCGTTGCAACAATGGTAGGAAGAGCAAATACACCCACCGTTACACTGACCATAAGGAACAAGAAGTCAATGTCAGCTTCTATTCCAAGTACAGCCAATGTGTTTTCCATTACAGCAGCAAACGCATCCTTCATACTCATATAGAAAGTATCAAAGAGCGCCCTATCCATAAAAAACACTAATCCAATAAGGATCGTGGCAAGAAAAGCAGGAAGAATAGACAAAAAGAGTCTCTTTTCCAACCTTCCTGTTGATATAGTCCATATATAGCCTGCCACTAACAGTGACAAAGGGACATATAGGTCTAAACAAACCCAGAGCAACAGATTCTCCATTCCCCAGCTGTAATAAAGGGAACGAAGAATGAGAATGAGGGCGGTTGGAAGAAAAACCTTCAGTCCGTCCTCTCTCCGGGAAACTGCGACAAAGGCCATTATAGGTAATGTATAAATAAGCGAAGTGAACTCCAAAGAAAGGAGAATCAAAGACATCGCTATAGATACAAGAACCTTAGGAAAGACTCCTCTATTGGGAGTCTTTTTGATTAAGCCTTCGTCCATTGCCTCACTTCTTCTCGAATGGGAGATAAGCAAGTGTTCTTGCTCTCTTGATTTCTCTGTTGAGAGCTCTCTGGTGCTTAGCACAAGTTCCAGTGATGCGAGCAGGGAGAATCTTACCTCTCTCTGTGATGTATCTCTTCAACATTTCACTGTTCTTATAATCTGCTGGAGCAGCACCCTGGCAGAACTTACAAACCTTTTTCTTGTAGCCAGCCTTTCTGACACCCATCTTTCTATCTTTGAGTGCGCCTTTATCCATTTCGTTAAAATCTCTATCTTCCTTCATTTTTTACTCCTTAATTAGAACGGAATATCGTCGTCCTGAAATTCCTCTGGACCATTGGACACCGGAGCCTGATACTGAGGCTGTGGGCGATACTGGTTCTGAGGCTTTGAATAACTGTTCTGGTTCGTGGACTGAGGCTTCTGATAAGATCCTCCGTTTCCACCATCCCCTTCCTGGGACTTTGAACCACCCTGTGACAGTAGGGAAAGATTGTTCACAAAGACCTCAACCCTACTTCTCGTTTGTCCATCCTGTTCCCATCTGGATTGTCTGAGCTCTCCGCTCACAGCAACCTGACGACCACGGGAAAGATAGGAGTTGACACTTTCAGCACCTTTGCCGAAATAGACACAGTCGAAATATGAAGCTTCGTCTGCCCAGCTGCCGTCAGCATTCCTCTTTGATCTGTTGACAGCCATGGAGAATCTGACGATTGCTCCGCCATTCTGTGTGTATTTGAGCTCAGCGTCTCTTGTCAATCTTCCTGTGAGTGTTACGCAGTTGATGTCTGACATGAATATCTACCCTCAGATCTTTTCCGGATTAATGAACAGGTACTTGAGGACGTCAGAAGAAAGCTCGAAGACTCTGGACATAGTCTTGATAGTCTGTCCTTCGGCCTTGAGTTCGAAATAGACGTAGTGACCCTTTTCCTGCTTGTTGATGAGATATGCCAGTGTTCTGACACCCATGTCTTCCTTCTTGGTGACTTCTACACCATTTTTTGCGAAGGTGGACTCGACAAGTTCAAGTCCTGCTTTAGTCTTCTCTTCGTTAGCATCGAAGATGACTGTGAACTCATAATTTGAAATCATGAATTCCTCCTTGTGGACATAATAATTCGATCCGATTACATCGGATAAAGAGGTAGGTCTATGTTAGTCAATTATTTAACTATTGGTCAACGGATAGAGAGAAAAGAAAGGAATAAAATACAAATCATCTTGACCAAGTATTGAGAATTATGTTGGCCACTTCGCGTTTCGATATACATCTATTCATAGCTTCATGAGTTATGTGCTTATGGGCCTCTTCTTCGGTCATCTTCAGGTTTTCCATCAAAATAAGCTTAGCCCTGGTGACAAGGCGAATTTCATCGAGTTTTTCTTCCAATTTTACTCTTCCGCTCTGAACGCTTCTCACTCTGTCAGAGGCTGACCTGAGCCAAGAGAAAGCCTGGGAGAGAGTAATCAAAGAGATAGGTTTTTTTAATAGAAATACGCCACTACCACGGGTTTTGGCCTCAACGTCCTCGAAGACAGCGGCAGGAACCATCATCAATACCACCGATGAGCAATCCCTGCTCATTTCCATTGATAGCTCCAGCCCTGTCTCATCGAGAAGGGGATAGTTTACGATCAGCACATCATAACTTCTTATGGAAAGTGCTCTTCTCGCTTCAGTGACTGAACTCACTTTCTTCACAGGATAGAAAGAGTTCTGAGTAAATAGCTCTGAAGCAAAAGTAACAAAAGAAGAATTGGTGCTGAGAACAAGTGTGGAATATACAAGCTCCCTTAATTCCATCTATTACCTCAGATAATAATCAATTACATCTTGAGGCAGCACCTTCTTTAAAAAGTCACTCTTCATAGCCTCGTTCTTTGCTTCCAAAAGGCTCTTGGGAATAGTATCCCATCCCTTTAGTTCCTCTTGACTCAAGAGATAGAGATTCTGGTCCAAACCACCTTCCAGTGGCATCTTTTTCCTTATGCCGTCGAGGCCTGCATATATAAGAAGAGCAAAAGCCAAGTAAGGATTTGCTCCAGAGTCCGGGCTTCTTACCTCAGCTCTTACATATGGAGCCTTGGCTTCAGGAATTCTCACCAGCTGTGATCTGTTTCCACGGGAAGCAGAGATATATCTTGGAGCCTTGAAAGATCCCAGACGCCTATAGGAAGACTCTGTAGGATTAAGAAACAGAGTCATGGCTTTGATATGTTTCAAGATTCCAGCAATCATGTGTTCCAATATATCTTTGTCCTCTCCTTTTACGGAAATATTGATGTGTAGTCCGTTTCCAGCCTTATCTGAAAGAGGCTTTGGAGAGAAGTCGACGGATAGTCCGTTGACGGCAGAGACTCTCTTTACTATCTGACAGAACGTGACGGCGTTATCTGCGGCAGAGAGAGGAGAAGCATAGGCAAAATCGATTTCATTCTGTCCTGGGCCCTCTTCATGGTGTGCACCTTCAGGCTTCATTCCCAGATCCTTTAACTGCAAGCAAATTGCACGTCTGACACTGTCTCCCTTATCATCTGGAGTAGAGTCCATGTAACCTGCGTTATCGATAGGGATACGTGTACTCTCTCCATTTATATCTGTCTTAAAGAGATAGAACTCGAACTCTGTACCGAAATAGAAGGAAAGGCCCTCTTTTTCAGCTTCATCTATGGCATTCTTCAATATCTTTCTTGAATCACAATTATGATAAGAGCCATCAGGGTTCTTTATATAGCTGAAAAGCCTTACAGCCTTTCCCTGATCCGGGCGCCAAGGAAGATATGAAATAGAATCCAAGTCAGGGCTTAAGAAGAGATCAGAGTGAATATTGTCACCACCCAAGCCTGGGATAGCAGAGCCATCAATGGAGATGCCATGATCAACAGCCTTCTCAAACTCTTCAGGCATTATCGTCATGCTTCTTGGCTTACCATAGATATCAGTAAACTCCAGTCTGACAAACTCTACATTCTCTTCTTCCAAAAGAGTAATGATGTCATTCTTAGTGTAATTCATTCATGCCTCCTAGTTGGGGACGTAACTCTGCCTTGGAGCAGCCCCTTTTCTGGGTTCTACAACAAAGAATTCTGCATCAAAAACCATGTTTTCGTCACGATTGAATATAGTGCACCACTCTAAAATAGAGTCTTTTACACTCTCTAACTCTTCTTTTTCTGCTTTATGGATCTCACATTCAGGCCTCAAAAGCACTTCCCCTGGGTTACGGAGGAAGATTCTTCCACCATACATACCGGCACCAGTGAAGTATCCACTGATAGGATGGTTCTCTCTTTCAAGACCCAGAACTATGATATTTCCACCTGCCTGATACTCACCCAAAAAGGATCCTGTCCTGCCACCAATGACAACTATAGGTGTCTTATCTCCATATGCCTTCATGTGGATTCCAGCTCTGTATCCGGCATTCTTCTCAACATAGAGGGCACCGCCTCTCATTGCGTAGCCAAGAGCATCACCTACAGAACCATGCACAATGATTCTTCCATCGTTCATAGTGTCGCCAACAGCGTCCTGGGCATCACCAAAGACTTCGATGGTACCTCCATCAAGGTAACAGCCAAGGGCGTTACCTGCTATGCCATAAACATTTAGTCTTCTTTTCTGAAGGGCGGCTCCCATAAACCTCTGGCCGGAGGGATTGATGACTTCAATGTTTTCGCTACTTTCCCTGATAATTCTATCTACTTCTTTATAGTCTTTTCCCTGTGCGTCAACAATCATTCTTTACTCTCCTGCGTGGGTTATTCCAAGAATATCCAGCTCTTTCTGAGTCAAACCAATACCTCTGAGCATAAGTCTGTTTCCTCTTAACGCCTCGATACTATTGATACCCATTCCACCCATCATTTCCTTGATCTCTCCCTTCCATGCGGTAAGAAGATTTACAAGTCTCTCTTTTCCTTCCTCTGAATTCAACCTCTCAACCAAACCTGGTCTCTGGGTTGCAATACCCCAGCAGCACTTGCCGCTCTGGCAGTTTCTGCAAAGGTGGCAGCCAAGGGCAATGAGGGCTGCTGTTGCAATGTAGACAGCATCTGCGCCCAGCGCTATTGCCTTTACCACATCAGAAGCGTTTCTGATGGAACCACCTACAACAAGAGATACATTGTTTCTTATTCCTTCATCCCTCAGTCTCTGATCAACGGAAGCCAGGGCAAGCTCCACAGGAATACCAACGTTGTCTCTGATGGCTGTAGGAGCGGCACCTGTACCACCTCTAAATCCATCTATTGCAATGATATCTGCTCCACTACGAGCAATACCGCTGGCGATGGCTGAGATATTATGGACAGATGCAACCTTTACAATTACAGGCTTTTTGTAATCTGTTGCCTCTTTGAGAGATATTACAAGCTGTCTCAGGTCTTCGATTGAGTAGATGTCATGGTGAGGAGCAGGAGAAACTGCGTCTGTTCCCTCAGGAATCATTCTTGTCCTTGATACATCACCTACAATCTTTGCTCCAGGAAGATGACCTCCGATACCAGGCTTTGCACCCTGTCCCATCTTTATTTCGATGGCGGCTCCACCCTCAAGGTATCCTCTCCATACGCCGAATCTACCGGAAGCTACCTGAACGATGGTGTTTTTTCCATACTTGTAGAAATCTTCATGAAGTCCACCCTCTCCTGTGTTATAGAAGATACCCAACTCTTCTGCTGCCTGTGCAAGAGCAGAATGTGCGTTATAGCTGATAGAGCCATAACTCATGGCAGAGAAAAGAACTGGAAGAGAGAGCTCCATCTGAGGAGGGAGGTTATCTACAAGATTACCCTCCTCGTCTCTTTCGATCCTTTCTGGCTTCTTTCCCAAGAATACCTTGGTCTCCATTGGCTCCCTGAGTGGGTCGATGGATGGGTTTGTTACCTGGCTGGCGTTAATGAGGATCTTATCCCAATAGACAGGATAAGGCTCTGGGTTTCCCATGGAGGAAAGAAGGACACCACCAGTGTTTGCTTCCTTGATTATCCCGCTTATAATTCCAGGTCTCCAGTTGGCGTTGTCTCTAAAAGAGCAGCCGCTCTTTACAATCTTTATGGCATGCTCAGGACAGAATGCAATACATCTCAAGCAGTCGACACACTTAGTGTCGTCACTGAGAACCATTTTCTTATCTTGAGAGAAGAAATGTACGCCGTTGGCACACTCTTTTATACACCTACCACAGCGAGTACAACGGTCATATCTGACCACTTCGAACTCTGGATATATAACGCTTCTTATTGCCATTTTACACCTCCCCTTCGACTTTGATCACCACGGCTTCTCCTCCCATTGGGAAACGGAAATTGCCGGCGTTTCTATCTGCGGAGAGAATTGCTGCCTCTTCACTGGCCACATAGACCATATCGTTGTTTTCACCCACGACCATACTTCTCAGCTTCAATCTGTCATTGAGAGCCATAAGGCCTCCTTTGAAGCCGAAGACAATGGAGAATGGGCCTGTGATCAAAAGGGAAGAGAACATAGTTCTGAGGTATGTAAGTCTCTTCTTCTCCTTCTCATCTTTCATGCTGATGGTTGACCAGAATGGAGCGGCGATAACGTTTGCAGCTTCTTCCGGGGAAAGCCCCTGTCTACGTACAAGGTAGTCCAAGATATATGTGATAACCTCAGTATCTGTCTGCAAGGAGCATCTATATCCGAACATCTCTACAAAGCGTCTGTTGGCGTCATAGCTTGATATCTCTCCATTGTGAACTACTGAGTAATCCAAGAGAGAGAATGGATGGGCACCACCCCACCAGCCAGGAGTGTTGGTCGGATAACGGCCATGGGCTGTCCAGCTATAGCCTTCGATTTCATCGATTTTATAGAAGACACCTACATCCTCAGGATATCCTACAGCCTTGAAAGTTCCCATATTCTTACCAGAAGAGAATACATAGGCACCATCGAGGGTGGAGTTGATCCTAGTCACTGCCCTGACAGTATATTCGTCTTCATCTATCATTTCCCTTTCCACGATACTTCTCAGAGGTGAAAGGAAATAACGCCAGATTAGCGGAACATCCGTTATCTCAGGAATCTGATGAGTAGGAATAACCTCTGCATGAACAATCTCAAATCTCTCTTTCAGATATGATTCTGTCTCGATTCTGGCGTTTCTATCACTGTAGAAAATATGGAAAGCATAGTGGTCTTTAAAGTCAGGATAAATACCGTAGGCGGCGAAACCACCTCCCAAACCATTGGATCTTTCGTGCATGACCTCCATGGCCTTGATCATACCTTCTCCTGTAAAGAGTCTACCCTTTCTACTGATGGCTGCGCTTATTGCACACCCTGACGGAATTCTGACCTCCCCTTCCAACTTCATAAACTGCCCCTTAAAAAAACTTGTTGTGTAGGTAGCACAGATAGGCATTTTTAGTCAATCCTAAATCTAGACTTCATATTTTTCGTTATACCCAATTGTTATTCTGAAAACAAATTACGTAATCGGGTCTAAAATTTTTTTCGAAATTATCAAAAAGGGAGTTGACGCAAGAGAATAAAAAGTTCTATCGTGCAGTCAGAAAGGCAATGACGTCTTTGGAATTAATCCCAGAGCTGTCACTGCCTTTTTTTTATTGGAGGCAAAGAAATGAAAGATGTAACTGACATTTTCGGATCACTCGTTTTTGACGACAGAATGATGAAGGCCTGTCTTTCCCAGAAGGTTTACAAGTCCCTCAGAAAGACAATCGACGAAGGTGCTGACCTTGATGTCAACTGCGCAAATGCAGTTGCTGAAGCTATGAAGAATTGGGCCGTGGAAAATGGAGCTACTCACTTCACTCATTGGTTCCAGCCACTTACAGGAATCACAGCTGAGAAGCACGATTCTTTTATCACACCATCCCCAGATGGCAGAGTCATGATGGAATTCAGCGGCAAGGAACTCATCAAAGGTGAGCCAGATGCCTCTTCTTTCCCATCAGGTGGCTTAAGAGCAACATTCGAAGCACGTGGATACACAGCTTGGGACCCAACCAGCTATGCATTCATCAAGGACAACACTCTTTGTATCCCAACAGCTTTCTGTTCTTACACAGGTGAAGCTTTGGACAAGAAGACTCCTCTCTTGAGAAGTATGGAAGCTATCAACAGATCTGCTCTCCGCGTTCTCCGTCTCTTCGGCAACGAAGATGTAAAGAGCGTAAAGACAAGCGTTGGACCAGAGCAGGAATACTTCCTTGTTGACAAAGAAATGTATCTTAAGAGAAAGGACTTAGTCTTTACAGGACGCACACTCTTCGGCGCAGCTGCACCAAAGGGCCAGGAAATGGAAGACCATTACTTTGGTTCCATCAAGCCTCGTGTAGCAGCATTTATGCAGGATCTCAACGAAGAGCTCTGGAAGCATGGAATTCTTGCAAAGACTGAACACAACGAAGTTGCTCCAGCCCAGCATGAAATGGCACCTATATTCTCCACTACCAATATTGCAGCCGACCACAACCAGCTCACAATGGAACTCATGCAGAAAGTAGCAGATAGACATGACCTTGTCTGCTTGCTTCATGAAAAGCCTTTTGCTGGTGTCAACGGCAGCGGAAAGCACAACAACTGGTCTATGGCTACCGACACCGGCATCAACCTCCTGTCCCCTGGTGAAACACCATATGAAAACGCACAGTTCCTGCTCTTCCTTTCAGCTGTAATCAAGGCAGTGGATGAATATCAGGATCTTTTGAGAATCTCCGTAGCATCTGCAGGCAACGACCACAGACTCGGAGCCAACGAAGCACCTCCTGCAATCGTCTCCATCTTCGTAGGTGATGAGCTTGAAGGCATCATCGAATCTATCCAGAATGACAATGGATATGAGGGAAAGAAGCAGAAGACTATGAAGCTTGGTGCAAAGGTTCTCCCAAGATTCCTCAGAGATACAACAGATAGAAACAGAACAAGCCCATTCGCATTCACAGGTAACAAGTTCGAGTTCAGAATGCTTGGATCTTCTGCATCTATCAGCGATGCAAACATCTACATCAACTCTGCAGTTGCTTCTGTCTTGGGTGAATTTGCAGATATCCTTGAGAAGAGCACAGACTTCGAGACAGATGTCCACACTCTCACAAGAGAAACTCTCATCGCTCACAAGAGAATCATCTTCAACGGAAACGGCTATGATGAAGCATGGGTCAAGGAAGCTGAAGAGAGAGGTCTCTCCAACTACAGAACAACTCCAGATTGTATCCCTCACATGCTTGACAAGAAGAATGTCGAACTTTTGACAAGGGAAGGCATCTTCAGTGAGAAGGAAATTAAGAGTAGAGTCGAAACAACTCTTGAGAACTACTCAAAGACTGTATTGATCGAAGCTAACACTATGGTCGATATGGCAAGAAGAGACTATCTCCCAGCTATCGAAGGTTATACTTCAGAGCTGTTGGATACTCTCGAAAAGAAAGAAAAGTATCAGGCTTTTGCCCAGTCCGGATATGAGAAGTCAACTATCGGTAAGCTCAGCGTCTTGGCTGACGCCATCGCTTCCGACACAGATGAACTCTCTCATGCCATTGTCAAGGCAAAGGGAATTGCAGATGAAGAAGAGAAGAGCTACTCCATCAGAGACAACGTCATTCCTTTGATGCATAAGCTCAGAGCAAGCGTAGACGAAGCAGAGACTCTCTGTTCTTCAGAGTATTGGCCAGTTCCAGTATATGGCGACCTATTATTTAGTGTGAGGTGATTACATGTGTTCAATTATGGTAGATACCGGTTCAGGTATTTCTGAAAGAGTATTTAAAGAAGCTTTCTCCAAGACGGTTAGTCGCGGACCAGATGACACAAGAATAATCAGAAAAGGCAGTGGGATCATGGGATTCCACCGCCTTTCTATTATGGGCCTCACACCGGAAGGAATGCAGCCTTTCCTTCTTGATGATGACGCAGTTGTTTGTAATGGCGAGATTTACGGCTTTATGAAGCTGAAAAAGGAGTTGGAGAAAAAGTATTCCTTCAAATCTGATTCAGATTGTGAAATCCTTCTTCCTTTATGGCGTGAATATGGCGTAGATATGTTTAAGATGCTTGATGCAGAGTATGCTCTTGTCTTATATGACAGCGCATCTTCCTCATTCGTAGCAGCAAGAGACCCAATCGGAATCCGTCCTCTTTACTATGGATATGGTGAAAACGATCAGATCATCTTTGCTTCAGAAGCAAAGAACCTCGTTGGTCTCTGTGACACCATCCTCCCCTTCCCTCCTGGACACTTCTATATCAACGGAGAGTTTGTTCCTTATTCAACAATCTATTCAGCACCACAATATGTTGATGATGACTTGGAGACAGTTGCATCCAAGATCAGAACCAAGCTTATTGACGGCGTAGATAAGAGACTTGTTTCTGACTCCAAGGTAGGTTTCCTACTCTCCGGAGGCTTGGACTCATCTCTCGTTTGCGCCATTGCACAGCGTAAGTGCAAGAATCCTATCAAGACTTTTGCAATAGGTATGGATAAGGATGCCATTGACCTTAAGTATGCAAAAGAGACTGCCGAGTACATTGGAAGCGACCACACTGAAGTCATTATTAATAAGGATATAGTCCTTTCTTCCTTGGAGAAGGTAATCGAACTCCTGGGTACTTATGACATCACAACCATCAGAGCAAGTATGGGTATGTACCTTGTCTGTAAGTATATCCATGAGAACACAGATATCCGTGTAATCCTTACAGGTGAATTATCTGACGAGCTCTTTGGTTACAAGTACACAGACTTCGCTCCATCAGCTGATGCATTCCAGAAAGAAGCAGAGAAGAGAATCAGGGAAATCCACATGTACGACGTTCTCAGAGCAGACAGATGTATTTCCGTCAACTCTCTTGAAGCTCGTGTTCCTTTCGGTGATTTGGACTTCGTCAAATATGTCATGTCCATCAACCCTAAGATGAAGATGAACACTTATGGAAAGGGAAAGTATCTATTGCGCCACGCATTCGAGAAAGATGACTTACTCCCAGAATCTATTCTCTGGAGAGAGAAAGCTGCATTCTCTGATGCTGTTGGTCACTCAATGGTTGATGACCTTAAAGAGTTTGCAGAGAACATGTATACAGATGAAGAGGCTGAAGAGAAGTATAAGAAGTACAGTAACCCTACTCCGTTTACAAAAGAATCACTTCTCTATAGAGAAATCTTCGAGAAATACTATCCGGGACAAAGCGGTATGGTAGTTGACTATTGGATGCCAAACAAAGAATGGGAAGGCTGCAATGTCAACGATCCATCTGCCAGAGTTCTTTCAAACTATGGACAAAGCGGCGTCTAAGACAAAAACCGAATATGCAGGACCGGGATTGTACAATCTCGGTCAATTTTTATAGCTTTTATTTATTTTCTGTATAAAGAGTTTCTTTTATAAAATGTTAAGTATTTGAGAATTGTTTGAAATTTGTTCATTTTTTATTTCTTCACAATTGACCTCTTTTGTAAATTTAAGTATAGATACAAAAAAAGGTTATTTTCCCATAGGAGTACAAACCCAATGATATATGTTCTTTACAACCCACAGGCTGGAAACAATCAGGGCTTTGAAAAGTCAAAGGGCCTTGAATCTATTTATAAGGATCAGAAGCTTGAATTTCTGAATATTGCTGAGATATCAGACTACAACACTTTCTTCAACGAGAAAATCAAGGAAGATGACTCTGTGATCATTGCAGGAGGAGATGGAACACTTAACAGATTCATCAACAATACAGAATCAATCTCCTACCCATGCACTATCCTCTACTACCCAGTAGGAAGTGGAAACGACTTTGCTCGTGATGTTGAAAATGACAAGCCATTTCCTGTCAACGAATATATCGAGAACCTCCCTATTGTTGAAGTAAAGGGAAAGAAGTATAGGTTTATCAACGGTGTAGGATATGGTATCGACGGCTATTGCTGCGAAGTCGGTGATGCACTGAGAGGAAAGAGCGAAAAGCCTATCAACTATACATCCATCGCCATCAAGGGCCTTCTCTTCCACTATAAGCCTACAAAGGCAACAATCACAGTAGACGGTGTTAAGCACTCATATGAGAAGGTATGGCTTGCTCCTACAATGCACGGCAGATTCTATGGTGGAGGAATGATCCCTACTCCAGGCCAGTCAAGAGAAGACAATGAGAAACTCTCTGTAATGGTCATGTATGGAAAGGGAAAGATTAAGACTCTCATGGTATTTCCTTCCATCTTCAAGGGAGAGCATGTAAAGCATAAGGAGATGGTCGAGGTCCTCTCTGGTAAGGAAATCAAAGTCGAGTTTGATAAACCTACAGCTCTTCAGATTGACGGTGAAACAATACTTGGAGTCACCTCATATACAGCAACTGTAGCATGAAGCAAGGAAGGGACCCACGGTCCCTTCTTTCATTTAAGGACATTTCAATTCTTATCTGACAAAAAAAGAGGACCCGTGATGACATCTCTGCTACACGGGCCAAAACACTAAGAGCGAATATGACAAAAGTTGCTACCCCTAACCACCTTTGTCAGGTTAATCCCTTGGACTAGGGATTTTACCTATAGAACAAATCTTTTGCCAATAGGTTACACTCTTTTTTCCTTTTGCGGTATTGTTTTATGTGTATAAGGAGGAAAAATACACAAAAAATGTTTAATTGCCATGCACATCCGGGGCTTTACACACAAAACGCACTTATTTGTAGCGCAAAGCTCAAAGAAATATCCACTCTTTCCTCCTTTCCCTATAGAAGTTTAGGAAGCTTACCTGGTGATGATACTGACTTAACCATCATTGAGAAATGGGCTGAAAATGAGCGCTTCATAGGTGAAGTCGGTGTTGATAAGCGCTTTCCAAATAAAGAGGATCAATTCTCTGTCCTCAACAATATTCTCTCTATAGCAGAAGAGCATAGAAACATCGTCACTTTCCACCAAGTTGGATGGACTGATGAATTTCTCACCACTATTTTCTCCTACAATCTAAAGGGCTTTATAGTACATGGCTTCACTGGCTCCTATGAAACATACAAGATCATAAGTGAACATGGAGGCCTTGTTTCTCTCTCACCGAGAGCAGAGAAGACAAAGTTCTTTTCCTCTCTCAAAGAAAGAGGAATTATCTACCCCTTCCTGACAGAAACAGATACAGAGACAGGAGAGGAAGAGGAAAGGATGCTTAAAGAATGGAACACCAAGCTTTCTCTTGTCTTTGACAGGGACATAGAGAAAGAAGTTGAAGAGACTTTCTTTAACTATATTTCCTATTGTTAAAGACTTCCTGACTGTCCTTTTTCGGTCATAATCAATAAAGTTTCGGTAAAGTTTTAAAAAAGAGCATAAATCACCACTCATTTTTCAACTTTTTTGCGTCTTAAGAAGTATAAGGAGAAATGAGTATGAGAAAAATGCTCACATTATTGGTATGCCTATTGGCAATCGCATCGGTTTTCATCTCCTGCGCAGCAGAGCAGGTTGGTGATATGGCAACAGTCCGTATTTCCGTAGACAGCGAAAGATCAAGATCCATCGCTCCGGAAGGTGGCACCACTGTAAACGAAGTCAAAACTTATAGGTTTAGTTTCGTGCAAGATGGTAATGCGGAATTCACTTTCGATTTCGAGAAGAGTGAGAATACTACTGGAGTCTATAACATGACTGGTATTAAACCTGGTAAGTATACGCTATTGGCAGAAGCTATCAATAGCGATGGGAAAACCGTGGCAACTTGCACACTCGAGAATGAGGATCTAAGACGAGGAACAAACAGCTTTAATGTTTCTTTTACTGCTTTTGATACTGACGCAACAGGAAACGTATCCATCAATGTTAAGTTTAAGCCAGGGGAGTATACAGGGACTGTTACTATAACTGGATCCATTAGAAAACTTGATGAATCAGGAAAAGATTATACTCTCACCAATGGGACTGTTGGTAGTGATGGATTTATCAATGCAACTGGAGTAGTAACAGATCTTCCTATTGGTTCCTATAGATTGTCCATCGAAGGTAGGGTGAATACAAAGGTAATGTTTGCACTTAACGAAGTAGTAATTGTTGCAGAAGATAAAACCACTGTTGTAACTCATACCTTTTCGGAGAATACTGCCGTGACAACAATCACTGTAACTGACACTCTTGTAACACCTCTGACAGGAACTCTTTCTGTTGAAAAAGGTTCTTCCTATGGAGACGTGAAGATGACTCTTAATATTGATGGAGGCTTACCGGAATCTATCTATAAAGATGGAGAAGGAAATACAAGAAATGTTATTATCACATGGTTTATGGAAGAATATTACTTCGAGGGAACAACAGTAACTTACAATCCTAGCGGAATGACTATTAATTATAATGTTAGTGCTTTCTTTGGTCCTGCAAACTATAGCGTATACTTCTATCTTGATGGATATAATGAAAGCTTGGGATCCTGTGAATTAAGAGCTAATTGTGATATTGGCACAGGGGATATTTCGCCAGTAGATTTTTAAACTAAAGTTAAACTTCTTACGGGTCACAAATTCTGTGACCCGTTTATGATTTCAGTTCTATATCGCCTGACACTACTCTTTGTCTCGATTAGGCGTGTGATAATATCTTCAGTTAAGACATCAAGATTTATTGGATCTATATACCATGATAATTCCACAACACCATCTTTTAGACCAAGAGGGATGCTGATTCCACTTACTTCTTTATCTCTAAAGTCTCCGATGATTATAGGGAGCACTTTCTCTTTATATGTCTTTACAGAGAGAAGAACAGCATCATCTTGATTAAAATAAGTATCTCCAGAGATAACATATCTCCCTTTCTCTTTTGCTTTTTCCATAACCTTTGTTGTATCATCACCAAGGAGTGTGAAGATAATATCTACGCCTTCTGTATATAGGCTATCAGCTATAGCCCTTATAGTTTCAGAAGAAGTTTCATCATCAAGAATATAGAGAACTAAGTTACAGTTTGGCCCCGCTTCTTTGACACCATCCAAAAATCCTTCGACTCCACGGTTATTATAAACACTATCATTATGGGAAATGACTCCGATTTTTGAGTAGGAAGAGAGAGATGAGGCGGCAATACCACATAAGTAAGATGTATCGTAGAGGTCTATATAATACTCGTTGATATTTCCAGGAAGTGTGGATGAAATACTTTCAGTGAGTATGGCAAAGTACTTTTCCGGGTATTCATAAGAAAGATCTTTTAGAATTGTATTCCCCTTCCCCATAGAAACAAGACCATCGTAGCTTGAGTTAATTGCACTTAGTATCAAAGATTCCGTCTCAAAGTAGTTTGTAATCTCCAAGACATCTATCTGCACATATGGATAAAACTTCTCAAGAGAAAGATTAACCCCAGCGACAGCTATATCCTTGTTTGAAATATCTGCAACCACTCCATAGTGGTTTCTCTCTTCAAAGAAAGATACCTCTCCACTTCCAAGGGAAAACAATAGAGAGCAACAAATAATCATGGAAAGAAAAGCAAATATCTTTTTCATCTCACCCCCCTATATTATACAACACAAAAATAAGCGGAAGATTACACACTAAAAAAAAGCCACCGATCCTATGACCAGTGGCATCTTAATTAAAGCATGATTACTTTTTCTTATGTCTCATTGCTCTGAGCTTTTTCTTTCTCTTGTGAGTGGCAATCTTATGCTTCTTTCTCTTTCTTCCGCAAGGCATGCTTGAGGTCTCCTTATTCCAATTGGATTTTGTAATTACCGTTCCATTATGAAGATTTGACTATGGATAGTCAATACCCCATATTAACCAACATTTCCATTGACGTATTTATATACTCTTGGATAGACACCATCTTTACCGATTTTCTTTCCATCCACTGTTACATAACCGTCGATTGTCTTCATAGGAAGAGCGAAGAAGTGATCAGCCTTAAGATAAGTTGTGATCTTTTCTGTCTCACCCTGTCCTTCATACTCCAACACTGTTCCTACAGGAAGCTCGTCTGCAAAGATAAGCTCGCAGGTTGAATGTGTCTCATCACCCTCTTCAGATGCAGCAAGAAGCATACCATAGCTCTTTACGCCTCTGAAGTTAGCTGGCTTAAGGTTAGATACCAATACGATGTTTCTTCCCATAAGCTCTTCTTTCTTATAGTAAGGGACAATTGAAGAAACAATCTGTCTTGGCTCTTCTTCACCGCAGTCAAGCTTAAGAATATAAAGCTTGTCACCTTCTGGGTGCTTGTCACACTCGATGATCTTTGAGACTTTGAGAATTACTTTCTCAGCCCAATTTTCCAATAATGACTTAGATTCGTCCATTTTACCTTCATCCTTATTTTTCTTGTCTTTCTTTTCTTTCTTAGCTGGCTCTTCAGCCTTCTTTTCTTCTCTGTCCTGCTGACTGCCAGAGTATCTTAATCTGAGTTCCTCTACTCTCTTGTCTTCAAGCTTTTCAAAGAGAAGTGAGATTTCTCCAACCTTCAGTTCACCGGAGAAGTTGCCACAATCCTTCCAAATTGAAGAAGGAGCAGAGACGAAGGAGAGAATCTTATCTCCTGTTGAAGGCATATATGGAGTGACCATTACACCCAAATCTCTGATGAGATAAACAAGTGTTCTCAGAATTGCCTTTGCCTTCTCTGGGTCTTCGTTTCTAAGTTTCCATGGCTCTGAAGCCTGGAATGCCTTATTACCGATGTCGCTGAGAGCAAAGATAGCTCTGAGAGCGTCTCTTTCATCTGCTCTCTCCAAGCACTCTGTGATCTCTTTCTCTTTCTCGATAATCTGAGCCTTCAACTCCTCATCCAGTGCTCCTTCACCAAGGTTGCCGTCATAGAATCTCTTTACGAATGTAAGAGTTCTATTTACCAGGTTGGAGAGGTTTCCGATAAGTTCCTTATTGATCTTCTCCTGGAAATCTTTCCAAGTGAATGTGAAATCCTGTTTCTCAGGTCTGTTATAGAACATATAGAATCTCCAGACATCTGCTGGGATTCCTGTTTCCTGTACATCGTTACCGAAGATACCGATTCCTCTGGACTTACTGAACTTTCCACCTTCATAGTTCAAATACTCTGTAGATGACATATGATGGAGCATTGTCCACTTCTCACCTGTTGCAAGAAGAGAAGATGGGAAGATGACAGTGTGGAAAGGAATATTGTCTTTTCCAATGAACTGGAAGAGCTCTGTATTCTCAGGGTCTCTCCACCAATACTCCCAATTCTCTGTTGCATTTGCTGTTATGGAAATATAACCGATAGGAGCATCGAACCATACATAGAAGACCTTGTCTTCAAAGCCCTCTTTAGGAACTGGAATACCCCACTTAAGGTCACGGGTGATACATCTCTCCTGAAGACCATCTCTGATCCAAGAGTTGGTGATCTGGATGGCGTTCTTAGCCCAGAATCCCTCTACAGATGCCTTGTCCATCCACTTCTGAAGCAGCGGAAGAGCCTTAGGAAGGTTGATATAGAGGTGCTTTGTCTTCTTTACTTCAGGTGTGTGTCCACAGACAGAGCACTTAGGATCAATAAGCTCTGTAGGATCGAGAAGTGTTCCACACTTATCACACTGGTCGCCACGGGCGCCTGTGTCACCACAGTGAGGACAGGTTCCAGTTACATATCTATCTGCCAAGAATCTCTTGCACTCTGGGCAATAGAGCTGCTCTGATTCTTTCTCGCTGATATATCCGTTCTTGTCTACTTCGTTGAAGATATGCTGGACAATCTCTGTCTGGAGAGGTGTGCTTGTTCTTCCAAAGTAGTCGAAGCTGATGTTGAACCACTTATAGATGTCACGATGGATGGCATGGTAGTGGTCACAAAGCTCACGAGGAGTTACGCCCTCCTGAAGAGCTCTTGTCTCACTGGCTGTGCCATACTCATCTGTGCCGCAGATATAAAGAGTCTCATAACCCATTGAACGGCAGAATCTTGCAAATACATCTGCACTCAAAACCTGAGTCAGGTTTCCAAGGTGAGGAATATTGTTTACATACGGTAATGCTGATGTGATTAATCTTTTTTTCATACGAGGAACAATTATAGATAATCATTGACGAAATTAAAAGACTGGAAGATAACTTGAACATGATAAAAGAACTCACAAAGAGAGAATTAGAGAATTTCACCCCATTAATGGAGAAAGACAGAGACCTTAACCTTTTCTTTCTCAATAACCATGAGCTTTTTGTTTATGGTAAAGATTACACTGTCTACCAAACGGAAGGCCTGTTGATCATGTGTTCCAAACATGGATCCATGGTCCTTTTCTCCTATGGGGAGTATGACACTGAAGAAGTTTCAATTTTTATCAATGATAAAAAACCTATTGCCATCAATGGCCCCAAGAACGCCCTCTCGCCCTTGGAAGGAAAGCTTCAGGGAGAGTGGAAGATAAGCTATCCCTCAATGATGGCTGTGACTAGGGAAAGCTTCAAAAAGTGCAGGTCCCGTAGTGATAACCTCTCCCTTCTTCTCACTTTTGAAGATTTCTATGAAGTGGCGGAGCTCTACTCAAAAGACGAGGAGTTTAAAGATGGCTTCGAGACGGAAGAAAAGAGAGAAGAATGGGCCTATGACAAGGAAGAAGGGATGGAGTATCCTCATGCTGCCTGTGGCTATAGGGTCAAAAAGAGGCTGGTGGGTGTAGCCTACCTGGCTTCCGCCACAAAAGAGAGCGCCATGGTCGTAGGAGTCCTGGTAGACAAAGATTGGAGAGGTGGCGGAATAGGTACAGAAGTTATCCAGGAGATAACAGATATCGGACTCAACGACCATCTTATTAAGCGTCTATGTCTCTTTCCTTCAGGAGAGGTATCGAAGCATATTTACTCTAAGCTTGGATACAAAGAAGTGGGAGAGTATGCTTTCTTCCAGAACTTATCTCTGAAACGAAAGTGAGATATAGAGCCTATTCTCTTCCAGTTTGACTCTTAGTTCCCCTCCCATTTCTTCAATAATCTCCTTTGAAATGGAGAGCCCTATTCCACTGGATGCCTTGGCGTCACTAATTGTGTAGTAACGGTCCAAGAGTCTATTGACGTCTACGCTGTCAAGGGAAGGAGAATAATTGGAGAAAACCGTGTCTCCTTTTTCATTCATCTCAACCTTGAAGTCTTCTCCATACTTCAAGGCATTTGTGATTATATTGAGATAAACTCTATATAGAGCTTTCTCATCCCCTTTTATTCTTACTCTATTTTCTGGTAAGACTATTTCCGGCTCTATATTCTTCTTCTGGAACTCGGAGTAATAAGAGACCAAGGCTTCTTCCAGAATACTCTTGGCGTCAATTTCCTCCAGTGTCTTTATTCCCCTGTTCTTCATGGATAGAGAGAGAAAGAGCTCGTCTGTCAGGGCCTTCATATACTCTACCCTATCCTTGATTATCTCAAGGTATTTTCTTCCATCAGAGCTTATCTCCTCCTTCTCCAATAGATCCACGTATCCCTTTATTGCAGTCAGCGGTGTCCTGATATCATGGGCAACATTCTCAGCACTGCACTTCAAGTCCAAAATACCCTTGGAGTACTGGCTCTTTATCTTCAGTAACTTCTTCAGTTCCACGTTTATTCTTTCAACCAGCTTCTTGACGCTCCTCTCTCCACTTGATGTGGTGAGAAGGACATTGGACTCTTCAGAAAGAATCATATCCAATTCTTCTGTAAGAAGATTTACAGAACGAGATAAAGCCATCATTCTAACAGATAGAATGAAGACCAAAGCTAAAAGAATAAAGATAATGAAGTATAATAGTATCACTTTAAATCCTTTTTATTAAAGAAGATAAATCCGATTATTGATATAATTACACCAAGAGCAATGCTATAAACACTCACACTCTTCCAGTTACACTCCAAAGCTGTAATCTGGTGTATCTGGCCTCCAAGTGTTGAGTCCTTTATACTCTCCCATATCCACCTCTGGCTCTCTTTCACATGCCTTGGGTTTGGATATGGATCAATGGGTACGAACTCACCATCCACCATTGTCATTGATGTTGTGATCATCTCCGGCTCCAACAGCATCTGGACGGCAATGCTTCCTATCATCAACAAAGCTATCACCACGCATAGAGTCACAACAAGAGAAATGGCACGGGAGTGGATGTTGTTGTTTATGGCGACGGCTAAGCTTGTCAAAGATAGAAGTACAAGTATTCCCGCCATAATAAACAAAAGAAAATAAGAGAGAGGAATCTCCAATTTCTCCAACATAAATGAGCCCAAGAGAATATATGGCACCATATATAAAACCACAAGAGTCAGGGTCCCAATAAAGGAAGTGAAGAGGAATGAAAAGTAGACCTCACTTCTCCTATGTCCCACTGTCAGCTTATTCCTCACTGTCCCCCATTCAAAGCTTTTTCCAAGAAAAAGTGAGACAAAGAAAGGAATTGAGAATGAGAAGGCTGAAAGGAAGATGAAGAACCCGTCTTCAAATACAGTGATCTCATCATACCTTATTTTATTTATATATCCCAAAATAGGCATGAAGGCCCCAAGGATTATTGAGAAAAGGGAGATGATACGAAAACCTTTATCTAGAAAAAGAGCATGGATATCAGAACGAAAAAGTTTTATCATACCTTACCCCCTATGGTGTTGATGAAGAATCCTTCAAGGTTCTCATTCCTCTTCTCAATATCGACTACTCCTGCGTTCTCAAGAAGCTTCAATACCTCCTGAAAGCCTATCTCTCCATATAAATCAAGAGTATCATCATCGATTATTGAGTACTCCAGGCCAAAGCGGGAAAGGGAGACTGAAGCCTTTTCTATGGACTTCACCTTCACTCTCATGGCTTTCCTGCACTCTTTATCCATCTCTTCCCTGCTTATTTCCTTCACCATCCTTCCTGAATCCAGGAAGCCATAATATGTGGCCACCCTTGAGAGCTCATCAAGGATATGACTTGAGACAACTATAGTCATATGCATCTCTTTATTGAGGCGAATGATCAGCTCCCTCATCTCCACGATTGCCTCTGGATCCAAACCGTTTATAGGCTCATCCAGGATCAATAAGTCAGGGCTTCCTGCTATGGCCATTGCGATTCCCAGTCTCTGTTTCATTCCAAAGGAAAAAGAAGCGGCTTTCTTCTTTCCTGTGTCCTCAAGGCCCACGATTCTCAGTATTTCGGGGATATCAGAGAAAGATGGAAGCCCAAGAATCCTATATTGCATCTTCAGGTTCTCTTCAGCAGAAATGTCAAGAAAGATAGAGGGGGACTCTATCATGGATCCTACTCTTTTTCTCTCTTTCACGATTTTCTTATCTTTGTTATCAACACCAAACAAGGAATAAGAGCCGCCACTTTCTCTCTGTATCCCGGTCACCACTCTCATAAGGGTGGTCTTTCCAGCTCCATTTCTTCCAACGAGTCCATATACGGAATTCTTAGGCACATGCATATCTACACCGCTTAAGGCGTGGCTATGGCCATAAGACTTACTTAGGTTTTTTGTTTCCAATACAAAGTCCATTTGTTTACTCCTAGAAGAAAGTCTCGACTATAGTGGTGAAGAAAACGGTCAATAAAGAGTCAAGAAAAAGTAAAGATTTAAACCAATCTGAAGCCGACACCCCATATATTCTCTATGGCACTGTATCCAGCAACCTTCTCTACTTTCTTTCTTAAGTTACTTATGTGTTGTTTCAAGGAGCTTTCAGTACAATCCGGGGTGTCGAAAGAAATACGCTCCAAAAGGGAACTCTTTGTAATGGTGGAGCCATCCATGATCATCAATTGCTTTAATATGGAGTACTCGGTACGGGTAAGGCGGAGTGTCTCCCCTTTGTATTTTATCTCCTTACTCTCTTCTGAGAGCTCGAAGCCTTTGGATGATAGCTTTTTCTCTTTTGTACTGCTCTCCCTCAGCCTAAGGGCAATTCTCAATAACAGTTCTTCGCTGTCAAAGGGTTTTGTGACATAGTCCACGGCTCCACACTGCAGAGAATCCACTTTGTCTTTGGGAGTATTTTTTGCACTGAGAACAATGACAGGAATATCTTTCACCCTCTTTAATACCTCCTCCCCAGAGAGGCCAGGAAGCATCAAGTCCAAGAGCATCAGGTCCGGAAGCTCTTTCTCTATCAATAAGAGAGCCTCCGTTCCTGAGTATCCCTTCAAGACCCTATAGCCACTCTTCTCCAACAGTGTTGAAAGAAAAGAAGAAATATATTCGTCGTCATCTATGACAGCAATTGTCTTCATTAGTTTCTTGCGTCTTTTGTTATTGAGACCTGAACTTTACCGGAGAGTATGTCTTCATAGTCTTTTAGATTCTTTTCCAACAAGGTTGGAATAGGGAGAGAATACGGACACTTATCCATACATTTACCACATTTGACGCAGTTCTTGATGGCAGCCATCATCTCCTGAGCTTCCTCACTCAGCTGATTATTAGAAGGAGAGCGTCTGATCATCTGAATCATTCTTGCGCATTCGCTGATCTTTATTCCCATTGGGCATGGCATACAGTAGCCGCAGCCTCTGCAGAAGTCACCGGAGAGTTCCTTTCTGTCCTTTTCGATGATAGTCTTTACGTCTTCATCAAAGAGAGGTGGATTATCATTATAGCAGAGCCACTCATCAAGCTCCCTCTCCCTCTGGACTCCCCAGATAGGAAGGACATTGTCAAACTGTGACATAAATGCATAGCATACACGGCTATTGTTCAACAGGCCTCCAGCTAGGCCCTTCATGGCGATAAAGCCCATGTCTTTTTCCTTACACATCTTTATGAGTTCCAGCTCCTTGCTTCCGCTGATATAGGAGAATGGGAACTGAAGGGTTTCATATAAACCAGACTCTATAGCCTCTTTTGCAACACCCAAGCGGTGGTTTGTGATGCCTATGTGTCTAATCTTACCCTCTTTTTTCGCTTCCAATGCCGCTTCGTATAAGCCTGTTCCGTCTCCAGGCTTAGGGCAGAATGGAGGATTATGAAACTGATAAATATCGATGTAATCAGTCTTGAGAAGGGAAAGAGATGTCTCCAGATCCTTCTTCAGGTCCTCTCCATTCTTTGCAGCTGTCTTTGTTGCAATGTATATCTTATCTCTGAAGTCCTCTGTAGCGTATCCAAGTTTCTCTTCGCTATCTGAGTAGGCACGGGCTGTATCGAAGAAATCCACACCGTTTTCATATGCTTTTCTAATTAAATATGCTGCATCTTCCTTTCCAATACGCTGAATAGGCAGTGCTCCGAATCCGTTACGGCAAACTGTAATGCCTGTCTTACCTAAAGTGACTCTGTCCATGTTTCCTCCATATTCCCCATATTACTCTATAAAGAGTTTCTTAACACCCCTTTTGATAAAAGAGATTTACTGTTAGAGTAGATAAGCCATGTTGAAAGAGAAGAAATCCATATTCGGAGATAAAGCATTTTATATGATGGTCCTTTCTATAGCACTTCCTATTGCTATACAGAATGGGATCACTAATTTCGTCAATCTTTTAGATAACCTTATGGTCGGACGCATAGGAACAGAGGAGATGAGCGGCGTCAGCATCGCTAATCAGCTGGTCTTTGTCTTTAACCTATGTATCTTCGGTACTGTAAGCGGAGCCGGAATCTTCGGAGCCCAGTTCTTTGGAAAGAAAGATGATGAAGGAGTAAGGACTTCTACAAGATTCAAGATTGTCGCAGGCTTTATCATAACAGTGGTGGCTTCAATAATCTTCCTTCTCTTTGGGGAAAAGCTTATTTCCCTCTTTCTCACAGGTGACAGTAATGGCGGAGACTTAGACAAAACTCTCTACTTTGCCATGAAGTATCTGAAGATCATGATCCTTGGGCTTCCAGGGTTTATGTTGACTCAGGCTTATTCCTCTACCCTCAGGGAAGGCGGAGAAGCAGTTCTCCCAATGAAAGCAGGAATAAGCGCAATATTCACGAATCTCGTTCTTAACTGGATTCTTATTTTCGGTAACCTGGGGGCCCCAAGGCTTGGATGCGAAGGCGCTGCCATAGCAACTGTAATCTCAAGATATGTGGAACTGGTGCTGGTTGTGGGATCAACTCTCCACCATAGGGAGAAGTACAAGTACCTGGATGGCTTATGGAGTACTTTGAGAATCGAGAGTAAAATGCTCTTGAGGATTCTGAAGGCTGCAGCTCCTCTGATAATGAACGAGACACTATGGTCACTGGGAATGACTACATTGATGCAGTGCTACTCCACAAGGGGCCTCAATGCTGTTGCTGGCTGCAATATCTTCTCAACCATCAGCAACCTCTTTAATGTGGCCTTCCTTGCTGTTGGAAACGCCATTGGAATAATTATCGGACAGCTATTGGGAGCCGGAAAGACAGAAGAGGCTGTAGACACTGACCGTAAGCTGATCGCATTCTCCGTGATGGTAGGTATCGGCTCCGGAATCCTCCTGGCCCTTCTCTCTCCAATCTTCCCTCGCCTCTATAACACCACAGAGGGAGCGAAACTTATTGCCATGGAGATGATCTGTGCCCATGCCCTTTGCCTTCCTTTGTTTGCCTTCAAAAACGCAACATACTTTACCCTCCGCTCAGGAGGAAAGATATGGGTCACCATCCTCTTTGACTCAGCCTTCTTGTGGACAGTGGGAGTTCCTATCGCATTCATAGTCTCAAGATTCACCAGTGTAGGCGTTGTGTTTATATACCTATCTGTACAAGCAGGAGACATTCTCAAGTGTATCCTTGGCTTTATTCTTGTAAGAAAGAGGATCTGGGTCAAGAACATTGTGGAATAATCGGTGTGTTTTTGTTTCTGTAATGGTTTTCATGCTACTATGAAGATATGGACATACAGAAAGAAATAACCTCCATTATTCTCTCGACCGATAAGACACTTGTCTTTACATCAGAGACAATGGCCCGTAATACACTTAACACTTTTCTCTCCAATAATCCCGGTAAGGCAGTATTCAAAGATCGCTTCATGAGCTGGGACCGTTTTCTTCTCACCCTCTCTGACATAAAGAACAAAAGAGAAGTAACAGAAACCGAGAGAGTCGCCTTCGTCTCTTCTTTTATAAAGAAGCATGGAGTCTCTTATCTTTCATATTTCATTGACCCAAGGTACAGCGAAAGTATCCCGGCCTTTACTAGATATATATCACATATACTCCCCTTCTTTCCATCTCCAGAGGAAAGCCCATCCTTCTTTGACAAGAAGATGAGGGAAGACATAGGGAAAATAAGACCTGAGTATGAGGAATACTTGGAGAAGAGGAATCTCTATGAAGAGAGATACCTTAAGAGAGACCTAAGTAAAATAGAGAAAGGAAAGGTAGTTCTTGTTTACCCTGAGTCCTTTACCTCCACATTCACTGAAAAGGTAATTAATAGCGGAAGAGTTGAAGTGATAAATATCCCTTCTTCCCCTCACCTTCCTCTCCATGAGTACAATAACTCCATCTCTGAGATAAGAGGCATAATGAGGATGATAGAGAAGGACTTGAAATCTTTCATGCCTCAAGATATTGCAATAACCTCCTCATCCCTTGAGACCTACAGGCCATACTTGGAGGAGGAGGCAAAGAAGAGAGATATTCCACTTCTCTTTACCTCTAATCTCCCTCTTACATCTTACCCTGAGGGTAAGCTCCTGAAACTCTTTGACTCCATTACAAAGAGTAACTGGGGTCTCAAAGACTATAAGAAGTTGGTTTCTGATCCATCCTTCCCATTCAAAGACAAGGATCTCTTGCTTCTTGCCCTTCATATAGGAATAGATATGAAGATGGACGGAGGTGGATATAAGAACTGGATGAGAGCCTTTGATATTGCAGCAAATGATGAGAGAAACTATGAGAAGGCAAAAGAAGCAAAGGCTCTCTTTGACTCCCTCTATAAATCAATCTCTCTTATTACAAAGGCAAAGAGCAGTATAGACGCAGA
>JALFYG010000145.1 GCA_022784805.1 Spirochaetales bacterium | reverse complement strand
TGCATTCAAGGAAGGTCTCATTCACTTCTTGATGGGCTTCTCAGGTTTCGTAAAGAAGGTATTCCATGTAAACATCGGAAAGAAGATCTTCGGAAATATGCTTCTTTCTAAGATAAGCCTTGAAAACATGCGTCTCTGTATCTGTGGCGGTGGCCCACTTCCATCTTCCACATTCAAGCAGTTCAACCAGCTTGGAATTGACTTTGTCCAGGGATATGGTCTCACAGAAACAAGCCCTATCATCAATATCAACCCAATTGAGGTATACATTGAGGAATCAGTTGGTATCCCAATTCCAGGTGTTGAGGAAAAGATTGTTGATCCAGATGAAGACGGAAACGGTATCATCTATGTTCGTGGACCACAGGTCATGAAGGGATACTACAAGAACCCTGAAGCTACAGACGAGGTCCTCTCAGCTGATGGTTGGCTTAATACTGGAGACGTTGGACACATTGGAGAACATGGTTTCTTGTATCTCACTGGTAGAGCAAAGTCCATCATCGTCACAGAAGGCGGTAAGAATGTCTTCCCTGAAGAGATTGAAGACAAGTTCCAGCTCTTTAATGAGATTGAGCAGTGCTGTATCATCCCTTACATCATCAATAAGGAATTGAAGAGTGAAGGAATCAGAATGGTCATCTATCCAACAGAGGCTTATCTTAAGGATCACTCTCTTGAAGAAGCTTCAAAGCACATGGAAGAGATTGTCGAAGAAGTCAACAAAGACCTTCAGTCCTATAAGAAGATCACAATGGTCACAGTTGTTGATGAGCCACTTCCTATGACAAGTACCAAGAAGGTTAAGAGATTCGAAGTCGTAAGAAAGTACAAAGAAGACTGACACTAAGGCTTAGATTTATGCGTTTGGGCGCCCTAGGGTGCCCATTTTTTGTTTCTACTAGGCTTTTAGTTATTCTTATCCATACCCTTGGAGCCAAATTACCATGGCCTTAAGTAAAGTTTAATATTTATTTTTTTACAGAATTTGATCAAAATGTAAAATAAAGGAGTATTAAATGAAAACAAAAGATAATTTAACACCTTGGAATCAATTTGATAGTTTTAGAGGAAAAGAGTTCACTGGTGAGTGGCCTACAATCAAGGAACTCTTTCATATAAATACAATGAGATATGGAGACAATGAATGTTGGAAGGAATACTCTCCAAAAGAAATCTGTCTCACATATAAAGAAGCTGAGAAGAAAGTAATCGAAGTCTCTTCCTGGCTTCTGTCTCTTGGAGTAAAGAAGGGTGACAAAATCATTGTAAGCGGCAAGAACAGCGTAGCTTGGGCTGTTTCTTATATTGCTGTCCAGTATGCTGGATGCACAGTTGTCCCATTGGATTCTTCTCTCCATGATGAAGATTTCATTAAACTTGCTCTCTTCAGTGACAGCGTCGTTCTTATCTGTGATAACGACAGAATGAAGAAGGTCGCTTCATCCCTTCCTATGATTGGTTATGCTTCCCTGGAAGAGAAGGGTGAGTATCCATCAGTCATGACTCTTTCCGCTCCTTATAAGGAAGGCTTCAAGATGACTGAAGACGATGTTGCAGCCATACTCTTTACAAGTGGAACAACAGGAACTCCAAAGGGTGTCATGCTCACAAACAAGAACCTCGTTTCAGATATCTTCATTGCTCAGGCAAACATGAATATCTACCCGTCAGACGTATTCTATGCCATTCTTCCTGTTCACCATGCTTACACAATGCTTGCTGTATTCATGGAAGGATTTGGAAGTGGTGCTTCTGTTGTCTTTGGAAAGAAGCTGGTTGTTTCACAGATGCTCAAGGAGCTGAAGGAAGCTAAGGTCACTATGTTCCTTGGTGTTCCTATGATCTTCAATAAGCTTTATGCAGGTCTTCTTGCTGGAGTTAGAAAGAAGGGTGTAGTTGTCTATGGACTTATCAGGGGCTTGATGGGAATTAGTGGATTCCTGAAGAAGGCTTTTGGTATCAAGGTTGGAAAGAAGATGTTCGGATTCTTGTTGAAGAATCTTTCTCTCGAAAACTGCAGAATCTGTATCTGTGGTGGTGGACCACTTCCTTCTTCAACATTCAAAGGCTTCAATGAGCTTGGAATGGACTTTGTCCAGGGATATGGCCTCACAGAAACAAGCCCTATCACTCACCTCAATCCTATTTATGCTTTCAAGGTAGAGAGTGTAGGTAAGAATGTTGCCATGACAGAAGCTAAGATCGTTGATCCAGATAGTGATGGTAATGGTGTCATCTATATCAAGGGACCTCAGGTCATGAAGGGCTACTATAAGAACCAGGAAGCAACAGATGAAATCCTGACAGAGGATGGATGGCTCAACACTGGAGACGTTGGTCACTTGGATAGTGAAGGCTACTTGTATCTTACAGGAAGAGCTAAGTCTATCATCGTAACAGATGGCGGAAAGAACGTGTTCCCTGAAGAGATTGAAGACAAGTTCCAGCTCTATGATGATATCGAGCAGATCTGTATCATTGGATATATAAAGGACAAGGCATTGAAGGCTGAAGGCATCAGAGCTGTCATTTATCCATCAAAGAATGTCAGAGAGACTCTCAGTGAAGAGGAAATCCAGAAGAAGATGGAAGGAATCATCGCTGAAGTAAACAAAGATCTTCAGGCTTATAAGAAGATTACTATGGTTACAGTTGCCAAGAATCCTCTTGAGATGACAAGTACTAAGAAGATTAAGAGATTTGTCGTAGCAAAAGAGTATAGCTTAGACTAATTGTGTCATATGTTTGGACGGGGAGATTCGTCTCCCCATTTTTGTTTGCCTAATATAGAAATTAAAGGTAACATAGAGTTATGGAATTAAAGAGTTATCAGAGGGCTTTTCTGCGGTCTCAGGCTCAGCAGTTGAACCCTGTCGTTTATGTTGGAAAGGAAGGTTTCACAGAAGGTGTTACAGCTTCCTTAGATGCAGCGCTTACCGCACATGAACTTGTTAAGGTAAGGTTTTCGAATAAGAAGAGTGAAGTTGATGAGATATCTCGTAAGCTTGAAGACGCTACAGGTTCTACTCTAGTTGCAATAACTGGTTTTACATCAGTATTCTTCCGCCAGGATCCAAAGAGTGAAGATAGAATATATAGAATCTAACCTTTTATTGTAATTCACATTCTTAATGATTTTATCATTGTCCTCTCTGCTTGTCGGAGAGGATGTTTTATAAAAATAGAAATGAAAACAGACTCTGACATAAATGGGCCCGACTTTCGTCTGGCCCGGTTCTTCGCAATAGGGGGGACTATTTGAAGAGTAAGCAAATGAGGAATCATTTACTTTACATATTGTATATCTAGTGTAAAAGATAAACAAGTAAAATATTAGTGTCTATTCATCTCAAAAATGAAATAATTTTAGAGGACGATCCATTCTCCTTTGTGTGATGTTCCTTCTCTTTTTATTATCTTAGATTTACTCATCTTACTAACATAGTATTTTATAGTACTATTTGGCAGATTTAACTTATTAGCAATTTGTGTTTGTGTCAACTTTGGATTCTCTTTAATGAGAAGAATGATTTGTTCTTCAATAGTTTCTTTTTCCGTTTTGATATAAGTTTGGTCAGTAGTTTGGTTAGTTTGGTCAGTAGTTTGGATACCTGAGCTGATAGACTGTCCAGCATCTACTGAAATGCTTTTTTCAAATCCAGGATGAATAAATATGGTTGCAGCAAATGAAGTTCTTTCTTCATCTGTCTCAAAAAGAGGTTTAGGAGAACCATTATTCTCTAGAGCACGTAGGATTTTTCCAAATCCAGTATTACGTCCTTCTGTTAAATGTAGTTCTTTCAAAAATTCTCCAATTCGTCTATTGCGATAACGACGATTGAAAACACGATAGTTCTTTAAACCATCAATAGTAATGGAACGATCTGCACCTGGATGACTTACTATTTCAATTCTGTCAGGAAGTACACGAACTTCAATTGGCTCTCGTTCATTATATCCTTTATGATAAACAGCATTAGCAAGAGCTTCTTTTATTGCTTCATAGGGATAGTTGAAAAATCTTTCAGCCTCAGCTGTATCAGGCAACTTATGAATGCGTTCCTGAATGATTGTGTTGCTGATATACAACAGTGCTTCACGAAGTTGCTGTTGTAATGGCCCCTTGAAGATTTTTTCAATAATAGTATCTCCTCCAAGTCCATCAGGAAATTGTACGACATCTATTTGTGCATAAGGAAAGAACCTTTCTGGCTCTAAACAGAAAAACATAAGTCCAACATTCTTTGGTTTTATATATTCAGGAAGAGTATTTACGATATTCATGCTTTTACAAAGATCCAAGAAGTTCATAGTCTTGGATTCCTCATAAAGAGAGCTATCAACTTCCTTCAAATAGCTTTGAATCAAAGTAATGTTGAGATCAGTAATATCTGCTTCATGATTGATCCTATCGTCAAATGGTACATTGTTGGCAAGACTATACAAATCACGTTTTTCCTCTTCTGTAGGAGCAATAGTGCTTGCCATTTTACGAATCCAATATACTCTTTCTTTATCTCCTTTTGCCATTGTTTTTGGTGAAGAGTAAGGACGAATAATACCGCCTGGAGCCCATATAATGATAAACTTTTTATTCATATAATCGACTACTTCTGTAATCGGCATATATTCAGGCTGTATAAGTTTACATTTGTTAAGAAGATCCTTCAGGTAAGAATCTATCTTTTCAGCAGGAACACCTTTTAGATTTGTAGGTTTACCGTTTTTGTCTTCAACTCCAATGACAAGATATCCTCCACCCCAGTTATCTATATCGTTGGCAAAGGCACAAATTGTTTTCAAAGAAGCTTCCGCATCCCATGTTTCTTCAAACTCTATTCTTGCCCATTCAACGACATTGCCTGAAAGTAAAGTTTTTATATTAGTCGGTAATCCCATGTTTATTCCTTCTATAATACTATTAACGTCCTGGTTTATGTTAATATCTGCAATTATTAATAACAATTACTTGCTTAATAACAAAGTATGTTTTTGTAAAACAAATAAATCCTCTGCTAATAGTTATCAAAAAATAGATATAACATTTTCAAAACGTTCACATCATTTCATTTTTTTATTATAGCACAAATGTTTCCAATCTCTATCAAAACATTTAGCACTATAAATATTAAACGTTAAGTCTATTCTTAATGAAAAAACCCGTCCAAATAATGAACGGGTTCAGAGTCTCGATGATAGTCTTACTTAGACTGCTCAAGCTTAAGAGTTACAGTTGTGATGTCACATACGCTTTCTGGTCCGTAGTACTGGATAGCACCTGGATATGTGAAACATGTTTCTTTTGCCCACTGTTCACGTCTTTCGCTGAAATACTTGAATGGCTTTCCATCAAGTTCAACAAGAGCTTTCTTGATAACAGGTTTGTCTTCACCATGTCTGCGCTCAATGTTCATCATTTTTGTAATAGGCATACCACCAGCTTTCCATTCTGTAGCAGGTGCAGAAAGGTTTCTGATAGATGAGAGATAACCTGTGCATCCACTCTGAATAAGCATGAATGCGTTATAGCCAAGAGAGTAGCAGTAATCTGAATCGAAGTTGGATGGGAATGCACATCTTCCTTCATATCCGAAGAAGTGGTGGAGAGGATTGAACTTGCCGTTATACTTTCCTTCCTTCTTCATTTCCTCAAGCTTAGCAGCTACGAGAGAAGAAACAAGCTTTTCACTCTCGATTCTTGATACCTGTACGTTTCCGTGTGGGTCTCTGTCTGCCATCATCTGAGCCTGGATATCTTCAGGGAGAATTGAGAATACGCCATCTGATTCTGCTGTGAGATACTTATGCATAAATGCAACTTTCTCTTTTGCAGTTACTGCCTTCTCGAACTCTTCAGCCTTTGCTGCAAGTGTGTCGTTGATTTCGCTGATAAGCTTCTTTACTTCAGGAACAAACTCTACAAGTCCTTCTGGAATAAGAACGACACCAAAGTTCATACCAGCATTGCCTCTGTCTGCGACACTCTGAGCAACATAGTCAGCGATCTGGGAAAGAGACATTTCTTTCTTCTCGATTTCTTCAGAGATAAGACATACGTTTGGTTGAGTCTCAAGAGCACATTCAAGAGCAATGTGAGAAGCACTTCTTCCCATGAGCTTAATGAAGTGCCAATACTTCTTAGCACTGTTAGCATCTCTTTCGATATTTCCGATAAGTTCTGAATATGTCTTTGTAGCTGTATCGAAACCGAAAGAAATCTCGATGTCATCATTCTTAAGGTCACCATCGATTGTCTTAGGACATCCAATTACCTGAACACCAGTGTTGTGAGCCTTGAAGTATTCTGCAAGAACTGCTGCGTTTGTATTGGAGTCATCACCACCGATGATTGTGATAGCTGTGATGCCATGCTTCTTACATACTTCTGCAGCCTTTTCAAACTGTTCTGTTGTCTCGAGCTTTGTTCTTCCACTTCCGATGATGTCAAATCCTCCAGTGTTTCTGAATTCATTGATGTATTCATCTGTGAAGACAATAAACTTGTCATCTGTTAGACCACTTGGACCACCAAGGAATCCGATAAGCTCGTTGTCTTTGTCTGCCTTCTTAAGTGCATCATAAAGACCACAAACAACGTTGTGTCCACCAGGAGCCTGTCCACCGGAGAGGATAACTCCAACAACCTGTTTTTTCTTCTCTACCTTGCTCTTTCCTTTCTGGAAGGAAATTTCCTTCTGTCCAAATGTATTTGGGAAAAGGGCCTTGATTTTATCTGTGTCTGCTGCACTTGTTGTTGCTGCACCTTCTACAGCTTCAATTTCATCCATTTCAGATCTGAGAATTAATGGAAGTTTTGGCTGATATGAGTAGCGTGCTTTCTGCAATGGTGAATGTTCCATATCAATAAATCTCCTTTGCTTCTTTAATTCTAAAACATATAGGTTTTTCTTTCTATTGCCGAATGAAACAAAGAAATAAAAAATAAAGAACTTATGTTTCTTGCTATAGTAACAGATTTGGCTGTATTCTTTGTGTATGTTTAATATTTATATTGATGCTGATTCACTTCCTAAGGCCCATAGAGCAATTATTCTTAAAAGAATCGTAAAAGAATCTGTATATATTGGTGAATGTGTATTTGCATCAGATAGGGAACTATCAGATGTAAGAGATGCCAGGGATTCTCATACTGCCGCTCTCCGTCTTCCTTATAGAGATAAGCTGGATAAACTTGAGTTAAGAAAGATCAAAAGCAACATCAAGATGGTTGTTGTTCCAACAGGAGCCAATAGCGCTGATGATTACCTATTTGAAAACTCATCGCTTCCTGGTTTTGCCATAACTCATGATGTTCCTTTATCTAATCGTCTTGTTGAGAAGGGTCTTGTTGTCCTTGACGACAGAGGAGGGGTGTTCACCTCAGAAAATATCAAAGAGAGGCTTTCTGGCAGAAACTTTATGACGAGTCTTAGAGAAATGGGATTTGAGTCAGATAAAAACAAATCTTTTGATCAGAGGACTATAAATGAGTTTGCTTCAGCTTTAGATTCCATCTTCTATAAGTATAAGAAAGAGTATTGCTCTTAATCTTTATTACCATAACCATTTTATCAATTAAGCAGCTTAGATATTAGATTCGCGATTTATAAATCATTGTATCGCTGCTCCAAAATTCTCTCTCTTCTATAAACCGTCAACTTCCTTGTAAAAAAAGAAAAAACTCAAATCTTGCCAAAGGTACAGATTTTTTTAGAGAAGATTAGCCCCTGAAGCTATTACACCCCCTTTTTCAACTTCTGATATGTATTTACAAAAAACAGGAACTAAAATCGGTTAAAAGGATAGCAAACTACTTGAAGTTAGAAAAAACAAAAAACCAACAAAATAACAATTATAGGATAAATAATAAAATAGTATAAAAGTATAAATATAAATATAAGAATAAAATCAAGAGAATGTTTAATCTCTATTAAAATAAAATACTATACTGAAATAGGAATAATAAAAAGGAATAAACCAAAAATGAGGATTTTTATGTTATATATTATATGAAGACAGTTTTATTAAGAAAAAGATATGTATTTGATGATATGCCTGAAGACTATAGATTTATTAAGACTATAGTGGAGCCTTTTCCATATTTCTACAGAGACATCGATGTTCTAGTTACGGACTCGAAATCTTTTAAAGTACTTGCTGAAGATATAATTCAAGCTAAGAAGATTAATTCCCAATGTAGAATTGTAGTTTTGGCAGAGAAATCAAAGCAGTCATTATTGTCTGGAATTTTCCCATTCGTTGAATATCCAAATTTGGATCAGCCTTTGCAATTTGAAGGTATAGTATCTGGCAGGACAACTTATACAAGAATAGTTACAAAGAAGAGTCTGAACTCTAAAGAAGGTGATGTACTTGATGCAATGAGTTATGGATTAAGTCAAAAGGAGATAGCTGAGTTACTTGGAACTTCTATCAGGACTATCAGACGAATACAGGAAAGAATATTGGACAAGACAGGGTTGGATAACACCAAGCAGTTAAGTATTTATTCAGTAGCAGAGAATTGGATATCGTTAAATGATTAGGATAAATGTAATGTCTTGTAGTATAAATAATTATACATAAAATTAAAGTAACTACTCAGTCATCATGCCAAGACATTAGCCAATAGCGACCTAGCAGTCCCATTGAAGACTGCTTTAATGATGGTTGTATGGTCGATGCTGTTCTTTTTTGCCGTCTCAAGTATCGTTGAGATGGAAGCAAATCGCTTCATTCCTTCAAATTTTCTGAAGCATTTTGAAACCGATTGGCGTATCTTCGATGGTCTCAGACTGCGTTCCGATTCGTTGTTCGTAAATTCCACTTCGAAATCATCAAGGAACATGAATACGGCGTCCTCATAGTTCTTAAGCCTCAGGAGAAGTCTCCTCGTCTTTCCTTCCGGAATCTTTCCAAGCTTCAGTATACATCTCTTCGGTGGTTTGAACTTCTCAAGTCCGTCTGCGACCATCTTCCTAAGCTTCTTCCTGAACTCCTCTATTTTGGAATCTTCCAGATTATCCTTTCCAGCCTCAATTGCATCCATCTTGGCCTTCCTCATTGAAAGGAGCAGCGACTCTATCCCATCGAAATAGCCTTCTTCATCCTTCTCCCTTATCTTTGCAGCCCTCAGCTCCCTCTGTATGTGCTGGAGGCACAATGCGTGGCCGAGATTGGAGAGGTTGAAGTAAGGGGACCAGCAGTCATGTATGAGTGTTCCGCATGAATCGAGGAGAATGCCTCCTTCCCCAGAGATTGCATCGAAGCCCCTCTTCTCGTCGGCATAGAGGTAGGTAGCCTTCCTGTCACAGACAACATGCAGCCAATGGAGCTTTCCCTGCGCCCTCAGACCGGTCTCGTCGGCACCTTTTGTGCGGCATTTCTTGAGGTATTCCTTTACCACGTCCAGGATTTTGCCGCATTCGGATGCAAAGTCGACTATGATCTTGGATACGGTACCCTCAGAGACATCTATCCCAAGGTGCTTGGAGACAAGCTTCTGGAGTCTGTCGAGGGAAGTGACCCCTATGGACCACAGGCTCACTATATACTCCTTGACCGTAAGCCCGTACTGCTGTGTGGACTTGACCTCCTCAGGCTTCTCCCCTTTGATCAATTCGCCCATCACAGGACAGACTATGGAATACACCTTGTGTTCATTGTCAACCAAAACAGTCTTAGTCTCATATACATGTCCGCTGGAGATGCACTTCATCAGCGAGATGCATGATGTCAGGTTGCTGCATCCAAGACATTGTTTCGGATAATGGTCATGTCTTACGGTCTCATCAGCCATAACTTTCTTCAAGCCGTTACCTTTGTGGCCGGGCTGCGCCCCCGGCTTCTTCCCGCTGGATTCACGGAGGCTTGTATTCTTGTTTACATTTGGCTTTGCATAGCCTTCGCGTGATGGAGGCATGCTGGAGTTTGAAGAATTCTTAGTACTCCTTTCCCTGAGCTCCGACTGGAGGCTTGTGACGGCGGAAGTAAGACCGGAGACTTGGTCCTTCAGTCCGGTTATGTTGGAGTCCATCCCTTCCATCATCGACATCATGGAGAATGAGAACATGATCATGTTGGACATGAACATGAACCACTCCGAAGGCAGTGTTGACATGTCAAGGCCGAAAGCAGAAGCAATATCGGCGACGGTGGCTCCTTTTTTGATCAACTCCTTCAGCTTCTCCGTGAACTCCATTTTATGGTCTAACTCCTTATATATTCTAGAGTTATTCTAACATACAAAAAAGGTTTTGATCAATCGGAAAAAGAGAAATAATGTATTTATTTTCTGATCCAGCAAGGAATTATTAAAAAGTTAGCATTTAGCAAGTGAACTTCCCGAGAAACATAGACTTTGGAAAAAATCATTTTATACGAGACATGACTGAGTAGTTAC
>JALFYG010000142.1 GCA_022784805.1 Spirochaetales bacterium | reverse complement strand
GTTGTGTTTTTAATTATCCAGCAGCTGGAGAATAATCTTATCTATCCAAGAGTCGTGGGCTCATCGGTGGGGCTCCCTGCTATCTGGATCTTTATAGCCGTAACTCTTGGAGGAAGCTTATTCGGAGTCGTGGGAATGCTTATATTCATTCCTCTCTTTTCAACCTTCTATATTCTATTAAGGGAAGACACAAATAAGAGACTGACGAGAAAAGGGGCCTAAGCCCCTTTGTTTATGCAAGAATCTCGTCTATGTGTTCGTTTGCCCATTTCCAATCCATAAGTGGGGCAAGCTTTCCTGTCTCTTCCAGGTCCATTCCTGGACTCTTTATTCCATAGACTCTTCTGAACCCTGCTCCAAGAGCGGACCTTAGTCCCCCAGGAGCGTCTTCAAAGGCAATGCATTCTTCTCCCTCAAAGCCACCTAAACGCTGAGTGTATATGTAGATGTCTGGAGCAGGCTTCGATGGAATATCGTCTCTGCCGGCAACAATATCGTTGATATCAAAGTAGTCTCCAAGATTTAGATTCTTTATATACCAATCCATATTCATCTTAGGGGCAGAGGAGGCGATCATTACTCTCACGCCTCTATCCTTGCACTTATTGATAAAAGAAACAGCATCTTCTTCCAGCCTTATATTTCTCTCCACAAGGAGTCTCAGATATATATCTTCCTTCTCTTCACTGAGGGCATCCAGCTCCTCATCTGTTCCATCTCTTTTTATGTATTCAGCGCATCTTCTATCTGTCTTTCCCATCATGGAAAGGTACTCTTCCTCTCCAAAGATGCTTCCTCTATGCTTGAGAGCCACTATATTCCATGCGTCTTTATTCTCGTTATAGTCAAAGAAAAGAGTGCCGTTAAAATCAAAGATGACACACTTTACAGGGGTATTTTTCTTGCCTTCCTTCATTTTCTTTTTTCCTCCCTTATAAGATATGCTATCAGCTTTGGCTTTAAGTGTCTCTAAAAAAAGTCCTGTCTAAGCTCTTCAATTATGAATGGCTTATAACAGGACTGAAATAATTAAGAGTAATGATATTTATCTTTCGTTTATAGGCTTTACATCCCTCAAAGGAGATCCTGTATAGACCTGTCTAGGTCTACCGATCTTCATATACTCATCGTGTCTCCACTCCAAGTAGTGGGCTATCCAACCAGGAAGCCTACCCATGGCGAACATTACTGTGTAGAGGTTAGCTGGGATGCCAAGCATACGGAATGTGATGCCTGTATAGAAGTCTACGTTTGGGTAGAGGTTGCGGGAAACGAAGTAATCATCATGAGTTGCCTTCTCTTCAAGCTCCATGGCGATGTCCAAGAGAGGATCGCTCTTATGAGTTGTCTCCATTACTTCCAAGCAGATTCTCTTTGCAATCTTTGCTCTTGGATCGAAGGTCTTATAGACACGGTGACCAAAGCCGCTGAGACGGAATGGGTCATTCTTGTCCTTTGCCTTGCTGATGGCATCGTCGATGCTCATCTTGTCATTCTGGATTTTTGAGAGCATGTTCATTACTTCCATGTTTGCGCCGCCATGCCTTGGTCCCCAAAGGGCACAGCAACCAGCAGCGACTGCTGCATAGAGGTTTGCCTCACTGCTTCCTACAAGACGAACAGCTGTTGTGGAGCAGTTCTGCTCATGGTCTGCGTGGAGAATCAAGAGCTTATTGAGGGCGTTTACATGAACAGGATTTGGTGTATATCCGTTGACTGATGTATGGAACATCATGTTTAGGAAGTTCTCGCAGTAAGAGTACTCATACTTTGGATCAATGAACTCCAAGCCATTCATCTGTCTATAAGTATAAGCTGCAATGGTTCTCATCTTTGAAAGGAGCCTAGTTACTGTCAAGTCGATGTTTTCTTCAGGGTCTCTCTCTTCCAACTCAGGATAGAAGGCTGAAAGGGAAGCAACCATGGCTGTCAGGATACTCATTGGATGGGCATCTGATGGGTAGTTACGCAGGAACTGCTTCATGTTTACATGGAGTAAGCTGTGCTTGTTCAAGAGCTGCATGTACTTTGTTCTTTCCTCTAGGTTAGGAAGAGTACCCTTTACCATCAAGTATGCAACTTCGATGAAGTCGCACTTGGAGACGAGATCTTCCAAGTCATAGCCTCTATATCTGAGGATACCTTTCTCTCCGTCGATATAGCAGATTGAAGACATACAGGAACCAGTGTTCATAAATCCTGGATCATAAGTGATGTAGCCTGTATTTTTTCTCAGACCGGAAATATCAATACTTTTTGCACCCATATTGTCGTGGATTATATCGGCATTATACTCGCATCCGTCTTCCAGAATGATCTTTGCTTTCTTGTTGTCTATAGTCATCTACGATCCTCCGTCTTCTTTTGATTTTTCCATGTAATTGCTCTATTATATAAAAATCGTTAAGGAATAAAAACAGTGATGGAAGAAAAAGTAATCAGTGAGGAAGAAATCGTTGATATGGCTGACTTTTTCAAGGTCTTCGGGGACCCAACTAGGCTTAGAATCCTCTTTGTCCTATGGGAAAACGAAGAGTGTAATGTTGGAACCATAAGCGAAAAAGTCAAAATGAGCCAATCTGCAGTATCTCAGCAGCTGAAGATTCTTCGCTCTTCCAGACTTGTCAGATTCAGAAAAGAGGGTAGAAGTATACTTTATCGTCTCTCTGACGAGCACATCACAAAGATTCTTCAGCTGGGGCTGGAGCATTACGACGAGCTTCTTGGTTGAAGCTCTTCTTTAACTCAATAAGTCTCTCAAGGGGGAGTCCCACTACAGTGGTCCAGTCTCCTTCAATTTTTTCAACCAGTTTCCAACCATTCTTCTGTAGCCTATACCCGCCTGCTGCTCCCTTCCATTCCTCTAGATCCAGGTAAGACTCTATCTCTTCATCGCTTAGCTTTTTGAATATAACATCTGCTTGGTCACAGAATACTTTCATCCCTATTTCAGGCAGGTATAGGGCGCAGCCAGTAAGGACT
>JALFYG010000250.1 GCA_022784805.1 Spirochaetales bacterium | reverse complement strand
CTTTGGCTTCCCTATAGCTTTCAATCGCTTCCTCTGTGGCCTCGTCAGATAAGACAAAGGAGGAGCTGTCTCCAAGAGAGAGTGAAATAGAAGCAAATACGAACAATGACACTATGAAGAGTGTCAGAATAAAAGAGAGAATTCTTCTTATTATTCTACTTGTCATATGCTCCTTTCTAGTCTTTCCCTCTTACCTTTCTACATAAGCATTCCAGAAGTAAAAACCATCTTGGATTATAACCCCCTGAAGCTTTTTATTCTTTGCATATGAAGTGGAGTAATGCCCAGGAATGTAAGCAGGAATATATTCCCAAAGTTCCTTCTGCACTTCCTCCCATCTCTCTTCTGCATTCTTAATTGTCACTTCTTCATCAATGGAGAGGAAAGACAAGTATGCGTCACTTTCGCTTTCCATCCATCCTGGATACGTCGGTGCCAAGAATGACTTCATCTGAGGAAGAGGCACCTTTGTAAAGGCAGATATGAAGATATCCCACTCAGAGCTATCCTTTCTCTTCTCCATCATTCCGGCCCAATCTGTTACGACCACTTTTACTTTGAAGCCAGCTTCTTCCAATTCGCTCTCAGCCGCATATGCTATCTTTTCCAAGTTTGATAGGTTGGAAGTAAGGATCTTTATCTCTCTTCCATCATAGTTTGATGAGAGAAGAGTGCGTGCTGTCTCCATATCCCGAGAGTAAGTTGGATCCTCTATTTTCTCTGACCAAAACCCTGTTTCTTTTTCCATGTACTGGGAGTTAAGAGTCCAACCATAATCACCATAGCAGGACTTCATCAACTCCTCCCTATCGAAAGATAAGGCTGCAGCTTTACGTAGTTCCTCGCTGACAAAGACACCCTCTTTCTTATTAAAGACAAGAGCTATCAACCCAGACTCCTCTCCGTCCACTGTCTCTAGATTTTCATCTTTCTCGATCAAGACTCTATCATCACTCATCAAATCATTGATGAAATCATACTCTCCGCTTTTGAGACCAAGTATTCTTGTGGTACTGTCTGGAACAAAATAGAAACTGATCTCCTTACTTTCCGCCCTCTTCTCTCCCCAAGCACCATTTGTCTCTTTACTATAGCTTTGATAGCCTAAAAACGAAGATAGAACCATTTTTTCACCACTTATCCACTCTTTCAAGACATAAGGACCTGTTCCTGGTGCTCCTGTTATCAATTCATCATTCTTTTCAATATACTCTTTCGGAAATATGACGGCAGACTGTGGAGACGATGCCATAAGTATAGGAAGGAACGTGAGATTATTCTCACTTGATATTGTTACCTCTCCATTTACATCGACATAGAAATCATTGTCTCCAACCATCTCCCTTGCCTTTGAGTAGACATTGAGCCATCTGTTTAGACTGTATACAACATCCTCTTCGTTCAGATCTGTTCCATCATGAAACCTGACGCCCTTCCTTATTTTAAAAGAAAGACTCTTTCCATCTTCTGACAAATAGAAAGATTCAGCGAGCTCAGGCCTTACATTCCCCTCTCCATCCAACACCACTAGTCTTTCATAAACGCTGCCAACTAATATCAATCTCCCTGTAAGGGATGTATTGACCATTACGTCTGTAGTCACCGGTTCCTGGGATACAGCAACATTTATGTAGCTGGAATCATTTTTTTCACTGCAACCACATAAAAAAAGAAGAATGGAGAAGAGAACTATCAAGTGTTTCATATCTCCATTCTAGATTAAGAAAGAAAACCATTGAAGATGGAAAAGGACTCTTTCTTGGAAAGAGTGTCCAGAACCATCTTATATATCTATCCTAAGATAAGCATTGCCCTTTAAAAAAGGAGCTGATCTTTAAACCAGCCCCTCCATTATAACAATTTGTCCTTTTATTTAGGTTGCTTTCCGATATAAGCCAAGATACCACCGTCAACATAAAGGATGTGACCGTTGACGAAGTTAGATGCATCAGAAGCAAGGAATACTGCAGGACCCTGAAGGTCTTCTGGTGTACCCCATCTTTCTGCTGGAGTCTTAGCAATGATGAAAGAATCGAAAGGATGACGTGAACCATCAGCCTGTCTCTCTCTGAGAGGTGCTGTCTGAGGTGTAGCTATATATCCAGGTCCGATACCATTACACTGGATGTTGTAAGCACCATACTCAGAAGCGATGTTCTTTGTGAGCATCTTCAAGCCACCCTTTGCTGAAGCATAAGCGCTGACTGTTTCTCTTCCAAGTTCACTCATCATGGAACAGATGTTGATGATCTTTCCACCACCCTGCTTGATCATCTGTGGGATGACTGCCTTTGCACAGATAAATGGAGCATTCAAATCAAGATCAACAACAGCTCTGAAATCATCTGCACTCATTTCTGTCATAGGAATTCTCTTTATACATCCTGCATTGTTTACCAAGATATCGAGTCTTCCATACTTCTCGATGATAGTCTCTGCAAGTTCCTGGACTTTGTTTTCATCTGTAACATCACAGACATAGCCTTCTACATCCTCCATACCGCACTTTCTGTATTCTTCAAGACCCTTGTCTACGCTTTCCTGGCGAGAAGTGTTGAATACTACCTTTGCACCTGCATCATGATATGCCTTAACAATAGCCATTCCGATTCCGTAACTGGCACCTGTAACCCAAGCTACCTTTCCTTCAAGAGAGAAAGACTTCATGTCCATATGTTTTCCTCCTAGCGGTCTACCGCTCTAATATAAATATAATAATAAATTGGCTGTTCTTTCTGCCTATTTTTTGTGATTTAGGGGAAAAGAAATCTATAATTATCGGGATGACACAAGCCATCCCGAAGAAATCAAAGTTTATCAATAAGAATCGAACACTTTCCTGATGGGATCGGGAGAGTCTTCTTTTTGTCTTCATCAAGAATAGAAATGGTGAAGTAGTAAAGCTTCTCACTCTCAAGCCTTATCTCCCATCCTCTCTGATTCTTGTTGGAGAGAATAGTGATGTTGTTCTTCTTGAGGCTGAGCTCCTCAATTCCCATAGCTTCCAAATTCTGCATTGTCCAGTTGACTGTCTTTCTTGGAAGAGAGATATCAAGTCCGATGATATTCTCTATACAGAGAGTGATAGTCACAAGACCAAGGGATGGAAGGAACTTCTTCCTGTTCACTATTCCTTCCGGACAAGTTGACGGACCTTCTGAGAACGGCTTGTAGAGTTCCCAAGCATGTCCCTGCTTCTCCTCTCCCGGATGAAGTGTATCGAGGATGAAGTAGAGGTGTCTTATTGCACACTCGCGGGCGAAGGTGAAGGAATCATAGTTCATCAAACCCTTGATGACGATGTATGTCATAAAGGATGAGACACCACCGCAATATCCATTTCCGCTTTCATCGAAGTACTTACTTGAAACAGGAACGGATGGGAATGGGTTGTCAGAACCAAACTCCTTGTCATCCTTGAGAGCTTCAATCAGGAACTGTGCATAGTCTTCATTAGGAATCTCAGCAAGAAGAGTCCAATAAGCACCGATGTGTTTGTTCCTGATGATCTCCCCCTCCTCATTGAGGTCATAGTAGAAGTTATCTTCAGGAGACCACATCATGCTGTTAATTCTTGTCTTGAGGGCGAAATAGACTCTCTTATATCTGAATGCCAACTCCTTGTCGTTGAGTATGTCACCGATCACAGACATATACAAAGCAAAAACTGTAACTGCAGCGTTAAAGTCTACTGTGTACTTTGCATTCTCTCTTGGCAAGTTACCCATGTGGAGAGCCTTGTTAGGAACAACATAGAGACCATTCTCTTGCTGGAAGTTTGTCTTAAGCCATTCGTAATACTTCTCAAGGTAAGGGACCACATCCTTCAGTCTCTTCTTGTTTCCAATCTTGTGGTAGAACATGAACTCCACATAAGGAAGAAGAGGGAGTGTGACGCCCAATGGATTCTCCTCATCCACTACAGGCTTATCTGTGGTGACATCATACTTTTCCCAGATGTGTCCATCCTTCTCCTGGCGTTGATAAAAGTAGTCGACCATGGAATAAGGTGAATAAAACTGGTTGGAATACATGAGAAACAGCGAAGACAAAGAGACATCATATAGGTCCATGACGTTTCCGTTTTCATGGACGAAGTACCCTTCAGGGAACTTGCTCTCTTTATCTGCTACATGCCAAAGTTCATCCAGCCAAACCCAGGCTCTGTCATACATATCGACAAAGTCTTGGTCATAGAAATGTATCCTAGGTACGCTATCCTTTATCACTCTTCTGCTCCAAAAAATGTGTGAAAAACCACAAATTAGGCCCCAAATCGGGTATTATAATACTACATTTCTTTAATTCAGAAGTCAAACAAAATTTTTTACGTTTATATCTTATTGTATAAAAAATAATTATCAGATTTATTATTATTTTTTGTCCGGTCTATAAAGACTGACAGCTGCAGGAAGGATTTCTATTTCAAAATGATTCCCTGAGCGTTCAAATTCTTCACCATCCACATGGGAAACTATACCGGTTCCAAAGACATCGAGCACAACCTTCTTGGTATTTCCATAGGAGAAGTTTTCCTTGTCGGAAACCATGGCTCCCCTGAAGAATTTAAAGACAAGACCTATCAGTCCAAGTCCCTTGTAGAGACGATTGGTGAACATGTAATCAAATAGACCGTCATCAATCTCAGCCTTAGGTGTCATAAGGAAAGAAGAACCCATTCTCCTTCCATTGTTAAGACTGATCTGCTGGGTCTTGAAACGCTTTATCTCTCCTCCATCGAGAGACATTGAAACTTCATAGCCCTTAGGTGGATTCATCAATATATGCAGAAATGCAGTAACATAGCTGGCCATGCCGTTTAGATGTTTATATTCCTGAGCCTGGAAGTTCACCATGGGCTCAAAACCAAACCCCATGCCATTGAGAAAATACTTGTCAGCAACAGTTCCTTTTGCGTGCCCAACATCTGTCTTATGAGTAGTGCCGTTGATAATGATGTCGCTCGCCTTCTTCCAGTCGTTTGGGATTCCTGCAATCCAAGCATAGTCATTTCCTCTTCCCACAGGAATAATGCCCATATCCACTTCTTTACCTGAACGCATAATGCCATTTATCACTTCGTTGACAGTTCCGTCTCCGCCGGCTGCAATAATTGTCTTAAAGCCATTCTCCGCCCCACTCTTAGCCAGCTTCTCTGCGTGTCCAATTCCTTGAGTATATGCAACAGTGCAATTCCAGCCTGCCTCTTTGAAATACTCAGAAATTCTTTTTGCTTTTATTTCACCTTTTCCTTTCGAAGCTTTGGGGTTTATCACGACAAGGGCGTTGGCGTTCATTAAGTGTTTCCTCTCTATTGTTTTTATCTCTTTTGGTTTATACGAAATCCAACTATCAATGCAATATTGATAGTAACGTTTTATTGTTTTATTCTCTAATTGAATGAAAAAGAAAAACAGAGAATTAATTTCAAAACTCTCAATTGTTGCCATCCCAATCATGCTGCAGAATCTTGTACAGTCTGGCCTTGGCTTTCTGGACACACTCATGATAGGGCAGCTGGGTGAAGCGGAGGTAGCCGCCATAGGTGGAGCCAATCAGTTTTTCTTCTTTCTTCAACTTGCTTTCTTCGGCCTTAATAGCGGAGGCACCATTTTCTTAGCCCAATACTTTGGGGCGAAGAATATGGATGGAATGAGAAAAGTCACATCCCTCACCTCTTCCATCGCCATAGCCATTGGAGTTTTGGGTGGAGTATTTGTCTCCCTATTTCCTGCTTCTTTCATGTCGATTTTCTCTTCTGATGACGCTGTAATAGAAACTGGAATAGTTTACCTCAGAACAGTCGGCATCTCATTTGCCTTCGCTGGCTTTTCCATGATATACAGCGGAGCCTTCAGAGCCATGGGAGATTCCAAGACTCCTATGTATACAACCATCCTCTCACTTCTCTTAAATGCTGTGCTCAATGCCCTTCTTATCTTTGGCCTCGGACCATTTCCAAGGTTGGGAGTATTTGGAGGAGCAATCGCAACAGTAATCGCCAGATTTATGGAGGCTCTGCTGCTCATTCTCATTTCCATTAAAAGAAAAGTTCCATTTCTTGTTAAGGAAAAGGAAGACTTTAAATGGAGCAGACAGTTTATCAAAGAGATATCGATCACAGCCCTTCCTGCATTTATGCATGAAACGCTATGGAGTATGGGTGCCATCCTCTATAAAGTCGCATATGCCACTCTTGGAACAACCAGCTTTGCTGCCGTCAACATAGATATGTCCATTCAAGACTTATTCTTTGTGGCGGGATTAGGCCTTGCCAATGGCTCGGGAGTAATACTAGGCAACGTCATTGGAGAGGGAGACAAGGAGAAGGCCCAGAGGTGGAGCAAAAAGATCATCCTCTATACCTTATCCATCGGTTTTGTAATGGGTGCAT
>JALFYG010000203.1 GCA_022784805.1 Spirochaetales bacterium | reverse complement strand
TAACCTTGTCTGGATGTATGTAACAGTTGACCTGTTGGATTGGACCCCACTAGTGATGAAGCTTTTGTCAGCACTGATGGTGGGGATCATAAATTACCTGGTGGGAAAAGTGATGATATTCAAAAAGAAGTGATCACTGTTCCCTATTGTAGATTGGAGCTACATATTTTCTGTTTCCGCCCATGACAAAGATGGCTGCAAGAAGGACTATTGTCTGGGAAATAAGCATTACAAAGCGCATATCCATAACCGTTGAGAGTACACCAGAGAATCCTTGTCCTATCAAGGCACCCAAGACACTGAGCATATTGAATGCGCCGTTGAATCTTCCCTTCTTCTCATCGGGAACATAACTTTGGGTTGCACTTATTCTTATGGTGTAGCTTGTCACACCCAAACACCCAGAAAGGAATGAGAGGATGAACATTACCACAAGAGGCAGGAAGAGCAAGCTTCCTTCAACGATGGATATAAAGATATAAACCACGAAGGCAATAAGGAATTTCTTGTCTATAGGAAGCTTATGGCGATAGTGCCAACTGGATGTGACCACTCTTCCCAGCATCATCAAACCGCCGATGATCAGATAGTAATACTCTCCGTTGGGCATTGTTGATTTCATATAAGGAAGAAGGGCAACGTTACTTACTCCTCCTCCAAAGGATGAGAAAAGGAAATAGAAGGCGATGAAGAAGAGACCCTTCTCGGACCAAAGGTACATAAAGCCAGACTTGGTGTCAGAAAGCATCATTTTTACTTTGCTTTCTTTCTTGTCAATCTTTCTCTCCTCCACATAGTTTTCTTTTGCCTTTATCTGGGTCTCCACTGTGGCTGCAATAAAGAAACAGACTGCATTTGCTATCATTAATGGTCCGATTCCCACCATATTGTAGATAAGGGTGGAGATAGGGACCACGAATACTGTTACAGATTCCAGCATTGAGGCTACGGAGTAGGCCTTGCTGAAGTTTCCTTCACTGATAAGCATGGGGTAGAAGCTTTGGTAAGCGACTTGGTACATAGATTGTATGCACCCAAGGAAGAATACCATCAAAGCAAACAAGGGGTAGTTGAACCATCCGTTATGAAGGAGTATTCCCACTGATAGATAGAATACGGAGGAAATGTAATCCAAAGTATAGATTGTCTTTCGTCTTGAGAACCTATCCAATACAGCCCCGCTGAATATTGGTACGATTATCTGGGGGAAGGTGAATGCCATTACATATATGGAGTAATAGAGGACTGATGAAGTGTAGTCCAGAACCATGAGGCTCATGGCAAAGCCTGACAGGGAGTTTCCTATCATGGAGACTACGCTTCCCAGTGTGATTATAGTAAAATCCCTTGTCCAAAGAGGATTAGCGTTCTTTTCTTTCATTTTTTGCATAGAGAGACTCTAACACTCCAAGAGTGGTTGATGGTATAGCCTAAGAGTTGTTTGAGTAGAAAAATCAATCAACTGTAGGTTGTTGTTCTACACGAAGTCTGCAAAAACAGCGTCAGAGGCCCTTCTTAGGTCTTCGGGCTTGAGTTCCAACTGGTATCCTCTCTCTCCCGCAGACACATAAATCGTGTCCTCAAGAAGTGCTGTCTCTTCGATAAACGTAGGATACTTTTTTATCATGCCCAAGGGTGAGCAGCCCCCACGAATGTATCCTGTGTACTTTCGTAGCTCATCTGTCTTCAATAAGTCTATCTCCTTACTTCCTGTCAAAGCTCTTGCTTTCTTTAGGGAGATGGAGAAGTCTGCAGGGAGACAGAATACAAAGAGTTTGTTATCACTGTTTTTCATGACTATTGTCTTGAAGACCCTCTCTGTGTCGAGGCCGATACTCTCTGCTGCATGGACTGCATCCAAGTGCTCTTCATCCCATTGATACTTGTGCACTTCATATTCAATAGAGAGGGAATCCAGGATTCTCATGGCATTTGTCTTTATACCAGTTGTCTTCATTTTGCTTCTTCCTTCATTTTCTTATATTCCTTGAGAGCTTCCTTGATATGGAAGAAGGCAAAGATCAAACAGAGGGAAAATGCCAGCATGTTATTAAGGTACAGGGAAGCAAAGGCAAAGTAGATGTTTGGAAAGATTGCCAGTGGAACCGGTACAAAGCCCAACGGAGAGAGTAGGTATTCTGTCTTCTTTCCATTTTTAAAGTACCTCATCCAAGTAAGGTAATAAAGAAGTAAGAAAACGATGGCGACGATTAAATAAACGATGCTTGCTTTCTCCTCTGCCACGAAGGCCACAAGGAAAAAAGCGAAGAAATCACGGGACAAGTCCTCTGCATTCAGGTGTGATTTCTTCCTTTCATCTTCTATCTGCTCTTGGGGAGCAAGGAGCATATAGGCGAAGTTTGGTATCATTGCAGCCAAGAAAACTATAATTCCAAAACCAGATATTGCTAAAGATAAAGTACCCATATAACTATGATATCACTTTTATGCAGTTTCTTTCTATATAAGTAATTCTGCTACAAAAACTATATAACTAAAAGAAAAGTAAAGTCCAAAATTTTTCTTTACAGCCCCCAACTCTCAGTGTAACCTCAATTCATAAACGCGCATAAGTCTATATTTCTTAGTGTCCCCTCAGGTTTATCCAGGGGACTTTCTTTAGGAGAAAGGAAAATGATCAGGGTTGGAAATGACTGGCAGGAGCTATTTAATGTGGAACAACAGAAGCCATACTATCTCTCTCTTCGCTCTTTTTTGAAAACAGAGTATGCTACTCGTCAGATCTTTCCTCCAATGGATGAAATCTTCCAGGCTTTCCGTCTTACTCCTCTTTCAAAGACCAAGGTGGTTTTGGTGGGGCAGGACCCATATCATGAAGAAGGGCAGGCCATGGGCCTTAGTTTCAGCGTCAGAGAGGGAACTGTAGAACCCCCGTCCTTGAGAAATATAAAAGAAGAATTGAAAAACGAAGGCTTGTTGCATGAGCCTTGGTCCAGTGACCTTACCCGCTGGGCGGAGCAGGGAGTGCTTTTACTTAACAGTACCCTTACCGTAAGGGCCCATCAGGCTGCATCCCACCAAGGAAAGGGATGGGAAACGTTCACGGACAACGCAATCATGGCCCTGAACGCTGATCCTAATCCAAAGGTATTTCTTCTCTGGGGAAGTTATGCAAGAAGCAAGAAGGTGATGATCACCAATCCTGTCCATCTTATTCTTGAGTCTGCTCATCCAAGCCCATTGAGCGCTTACAGAGGATTTTTTGGCAACGGACACTTCAGGAAAGCAAACGACTTTCTCATTTCCCATTCCCTTGATCCAATTATTTGGTAAACATTTTCTTTTCTCTACAAATACCTTTCGTTAATGTTCTTTGAAATAAATCTATAATTGAAAAAAAGAAGGAGACGATAGAATGGCACTTCACGTTTTGGACGAAGCTAACAAATGTCTTGGATGTAAGAATCCTCTTTGCCAGGAAGGGTGTCCTATAAAGACTAATATCCCTGAAGCTATCAGACTTTTAAAGGGTGGCAAAATAGATGAAGCAGGAAAGATGCTTTTTGAAAATAATCCTCTCACTACAGTATGTTCAATAGTCTGTAACCATGAGAGACAGTGTGAAGGACACTGCATCAGGAACAAGATGAAGACTCATGATCCTGTTCATTTCTCTGTCATTGAAGACTATATCTCAACAACATATGCAAACAAGATGGTAATGGGACCAGCTCCAAAGAATGGAAAGAGGGTCGCCATAGTAGGTTCAGGTCCTGCAGGCCTTACAATCGCCGTTCTTCTTGCCAGATGGGGATATGACATCACAATCTTCGAGGCTCGTGACAAAATCGGCGGCGTCATGAGATATGGTATCCCATCATTCCGTCTCCCGGACAGAGTCTTGGATGACTTCCAGTACAGACACTTGGAGTTGAAGGATATCAAGGTCAGAACCCATACAACCATAGGAAGAACACTTACTATCGACGATCTCTTCAGAGATGGATATGACAGTGTATTCATCGGTGCAGGACTTCGTAAGCCATCTGCTATGCACATCAAGGGCGAGAGCCTTGGAAACGTTGTCTTTGCAATTGACTATCTTGGAAACAGCAAGGCATTCAATCTTGGAGACAGCGTAGCTGTAATCGGAGTTGGAAACTCAGCTATGGACTGTGCCAGAACTGCCATCAGAAATGGTGCAAGACACGTAGTATGTTACTCCAGATCCGATGAGAACCATGTCCAGGCTTCAAGCTATGAATATTCATATGCAAAGATTGAAGGCGTTGACTTCAGATTCAACAAGATTCCTCTTGAAATAAGGGACAAGGGAATGATCTGCCTTGATTCCGTAACAAAGGAAGATGGCAGCGTGGAGAAGATTGAAGGAAGCGAGAAGTTCTATCCACATACAGGAGTCATCGTTGCAATCGGACAGTCTGCAGAGAGCACTCTCATTAAGACTACAGAGGGGCTCGATACAACTAACTCAGGTTTGTTGTCTGTAGACTCTACAGGTAAGACTTCAAGAGCTGGAGTCTATGCTGGAGGTGATGCTGTAAACGGTGCCCGCACTGTTGTCGAGGCTGTTGCCATGGCTAAGCGTGTTGCAGTCAGCATGGACGAGTATATGAAGTCTCTTCCTGAAAAGAATGAAGTGGATCCTTATAAAGATATCCCTGTCTACGATGAGCCTGTAGTAGATGCCTTTGGCGAACAGGTCATTGGCGGGGGAGAGGCATAAATCATTAATATTGCGATTAGGGGACTATCTCGACACCATGAAATAGTCCCCGATTTTTTCGTATTTTATATCACATAACGCTACTCTTATACTCCAACTAGATAGACTGGGAAAATATACGCTTTTTCATTAACTGGTCGAATACGGTCACAGTTGCATATAACAAGTCCTGTCTTGATCTCCTGATGATATTTGTCCAGAACATTAAAGTTTTTTGTAGCTTTAATTGGAGTCTCATTCTTCTTGATTTCAATGGGATAAAGACAGTTATTCTTTACCAAAAGAATATCAACCTCCTTTTTGTCTATGTCTCTGTAGTAATATAAGGAGCCTTTGGGATTAATGGCTTTGTTATAGTAGCTCTTGAATATCTCCGAAACAATGTACGTCTCAAAGAATGCACCACTCATTGCACAGTCCTGAAGCATCTGGGCATTTGGCCATTTACAGAGATATGCGCATAACCCAGTATCCATAAAATATAATTTTGGTGTCTTGATAACACGCTTTGAAATGTTTGACATATATGGCTCTAAGAGAACAATAATGCCAGATGTTTCAAGAATTGAAATCCATCTTTTGCATGTATCAACATCAATGCCGAGATCAGAAGATAAATTGGAATAATTAAGTTCCTGTGCAGTTCTAAGAGCGATTAGAGACAAAAAACGTCGAAACTGCATTTCACTCGTTGCAGAGATCAGCTTTCTTACATCTTTTTCTATGTAGGTATCAACATAGGATTTATAATAAATCTCTCTAGGTTTCTGTCCTGTAACTACATTAGGATATCCTCCTTCAAAAATCAGATTAAAAATCTCATTTTTTGTTTTATAGAAACCTTTACTCTCATTTTCTTTTCTTAAGAGCTTATCTATATCTACGTCAAAAGCATCTCCCTGTAATCCACATTTTTCTATCTGGGTCAGACCAGACATTTCAAAAACCGCAGTCCTTCCTGCAAGTGATTCTGATATTCCCTGCTGAAGTTCATACTGGTTTGAACCTGTAAGGACATACATAAGCTGTCTTTCTTCATTATTTCTCATCCATTTTCTTATCTTCTCGTCTACAATCATTTTGATGACATTCAACAATCCTGGTGCCTTTTGCACTTCGTCAATAATCAAGGGCCATTGATGAACTTCAAGAAAGCCTTTCGGGTTCTCTAAAGCTAGCGATAGGTCATCAGGATCATCCAGTGTTACAAAGTTAAAACTGCTTCCAAAAAGAATATCTGCTGTGGAAGCAGTTTTAACTGCTTCCAAAAAGAATATCTGCTGTGGTTGTCTTCCCGACTTGTCTACTTCCATAGATAGTAATTATTTGGAATGTTTTAGATGCATCAATTAGTGTTTTTTCAATATCTCTTTTAATGTACATAGATTGCTCCTATTATAGGTATATTATAACATTTCTTCGATTAAAATAGGAGTCTACCCCAGATTTAATCGCAATTTTTTATTCTTTTTTCGATATTTGTTTAGTTTTTTTTTGATGTCTAATGATGCAATAAGAGTAAATGAAAGAATAATCTGGTTTTGAAAGTTTATTAAATTGAGAAAGAGTGCAGAAAAACAGTATCTATCTGAGAGTAGGGGTAATCAAAAAGAATCCTCCTGTCAGATTTGGTCCAACAGGAGGGATACGGTTATTTTATAGCTCTAGTTTTCAGTTCCAATATCCTTTATGAACTGCAGCAGCTTCTTCTTCCAAACTTGGAAATGGACCCACTACTTCAATAGCTTTCTGTCCATGGCTGAAGACTGTTCTGCAGTCGAGGCTGAAGGTTGGATTCTGTTCATTGGATCCTGTGAGTTCCAATAACCTCTTTTCTGTCATTGCATATACTACTCTGCCAATGTTAGCCCAATAGATTGCTCCTGCACACATTGCGCATGGCTCGGCAGAAGTATAGAGAGTGCAGTTCCAAAGGAACGACTTTGGATATAGCACGGAAGCACGCTCAGCAAGAGTTGTCTCTGCGTGTCCTGTACACTTCTTTGTAGAGATTTCGATGTTTTCCTGCTCCAATAGGATATTTCCTTCTCCATCTACAAGAATGGCACCAAAAGGTGTATTACCGTTTTCCCTACTTCTCTTTGAGACTTCAATAGCTCTCTTCAAGTAGTATTCGTGGCTTTCCATCATATTCTCATCTCCCTGTTAAATGGCTTACCAAGAGCCGCAGGTCCAAGCTTATTTGATTCCTTATTGAATGCCAATACCACAATTACAAGAATGTATGGAAGCATTGTCAAAAACTCATAGTACTGGAAGGATGGAACGAAGATCTGGATCTGTGTCTGCAATACCTGGGCAAAGGTAAAGAGAATAGCTCCAAGGAATATCTTCACAGGATGCCACTGTCCAAAGTAAACAAGAGCAACTGCGATGAATCCGCGTCCATTGATGATTTCAGCTGTAAACATCTTTGCCTGGCACAGAGTCAGGAATGCTCCTGCAAAACCAGCCATGGCTCCACCAAGTGCCAAAGACTGATATCTGACGCGTGCTACGTTGATACCCAGGCTGTCTGCTGCTCTTGGATGTGTTCCGACAGCTCTTACTTTCATTCCCCATGGAGTCTTGTAGATGATAAACCATGCAACTGGAATAAGAGCATAGCAGAGGTAGATGATCGGGTTATGAGTAAAAAGAATCTGGCCGATGATTGGAATCTTTGAGAGTCCTGGGATAGGGTAGGCTGTGATACCAGTAATGGACTGGCTTCCTCCGATGTAGGATCTGAAGAGAGTTCCAGCCAAACCTACGCCGAACATCTGGAGACCGATACCTGCAATACCCTGAGGAGCGCGGAATGTAATGACAATTATGCCGAACAACAGTCCCATCAATGCTCCGGCCAGAGCTCCAGCCACAAGACCGAGGAAGTTGATACCAAATGGAACGCTTCCAGCTCCGCCATATGAGAATGGTATCAAGAGACCAAGGAATGCTCCCATGGTCATGATTCCTTCACATCCCAAGTTAAAGATACCTGCCTTCTGGTTAAACATCTCTCCCATGGATGCAATCATCAAGGCGACTGAGAACCTAATTGTAAGTGTAAGAGTATTTAAAATCAGATCCATAGTTTACGCCTCCTTCTTTTTAAAGAACTTCTTTCTGAACTTATCTTCCAGATACTGGTTGGAAAGAATCATCTGTACAGCGACGATGATGAGAATAATGAGACCCTGTAATGCTTCTACCAAGTTTGGTGGAACAGATGTAAGAATCTGAAGGTTTACCTGGGCATACAACAGAATACCGAAGAAGAATGCAGCGGGAATGATTCCAGCTGGATGGAGGCCTCCGAAGAGAGCGACTACGATTCCAGAGAATCCATAACCGCCTGTGATTCCTTCCATTGCTCTTCCCTGGTTACCCATAAGCTCTACGCTTCCTGCCATTCCAGCACATGCACCACTGATGATCATGGCGATGATCAGGTATCTTGATACGTTGATACCACCATATTTTGCAGCTCTCTGGCTAGCTCCGGCAGCTCTCATCTTATATCCCCAGCTTGTTTTCCAAAGAAGGATATAGACAAGAACAGCAAGTAGGAGTGCCAAGAAGATTCCCTGGTGTACTGCAGTTCCCTTAAAGATCTTATGTAGAACTGTAGAGTCAGGAAGACGTGCACTCATTGGAGTTCCTGTCTTCTCGTTTGGATCGATGAGAGGAACACGGATCATAAATGCATAGAACTGTGCTGCTGCATAGTTGAGCATAACTGTGGAGAGAAGTTCGCTGACATCCAGCTTTGCCTTTAGAATGCCTGGGATAAATCCCCAGACTCCACCTGCAACGGCTCCGGCAAGAATAACAATCGGAATTGCAAGAAATCTTGGAAGTGGAGCAACTACAAAAGCCATAGCTGTTGTTGCGATAATACCCATTGCCATCTGGCCTTCAGCACCGATATTGTTGATACCGCAGCGGGAAGATACACAGATACCGAGGGCGATTATTGTAAGAGGAATCATTCTTACCAATACTTCGGAAAATGACCTGAAGTTGGAGAATGGCATAGAAATGATTATGGAATATGTCTTGAATACACTCTCTCCTGTTGCAAGGATCATTACTGCTCCCACAAGGAGCGCCACCAAGACTGCAGCCAGTATCACGCTGACTTTAAATACAATTTTATGATTAATCTTCATCGTTTACTCCTGCCATCAAAATTCCAAGGCGTTCTGTCGTTGCCTCTCTAGCATCCATCATTTTCTGATTTTTGCCTTTGAAGATGACAGCGATACGGTCAGAGAGATTCATGATTTCTTCCAATTCCTCGCTGATAAGGAGAATTCCAACGCCCTTGTTTCTTAGATCCAACAAAAGTCTATGGATAAACTCCGCAGCTCCCATGTCCAATCCTCTGATAGGGTAGACACAAACAAGGAACTTAGGATTTCTATCTATTTCTCTGGCAAGAATAACCTTCTGGATATTTCCTCCTGACAGAGAACCAGCCGCCACATGGATGGATGGGGATCTGATATCATAGCTTTCACGGAGGACAGAAGCATATTTCTCGATTTCTTTGTCTTTGAGAATGTGGTGCTTGGAGAAACGGTCATTGCTGTCCTTGAGGATGATGTTCTCCTTGATTGACATGGAAGGTACGATACCTTCTGTGTTTCTTTCCTCAGGAATATATCCCATTCCCTTCTTGATTACATCCCTCGGAGAGAGGTTCTGGATCTCGTCTCCATAGAAGAGAATCTTGCCGCTGTCACTCTTTCTTATGCCGTTGATGGCTTCTGCAAGCTCTCTCTGTCCATTTCCGCTGACACCGGCAAGTCCTACGATTTCGCCTTCCTTTACAGTAAGATTGAAGCCATCAAGAGCATTGAAGCCTCTGTCTGACTTGACCACAAGGTTCTCGATGACGAGGGCGTCAGGTCCGTTGGATTTTTCACTGTTGTTTGATGCAACCTCCACTTCGTGACCTGTCATCAACGCCGCAATCTCGGAAGGTGAGTAGTCTTCTGTCTTTCCATTGAAGACAACTCTTCCATGTCTGAGGATGGATACCTTGTCTGAAAGTGCTTTGACTTCGTTAAGCTTATGGCTGATGAAGATGATGGAGAGTTCCTTACTCATATTCTTCAAGAGAACGATAAGTTCGTCTGTCTCCTGAGGAGTGAGAGCGGATGTAGGCTCGTCAAGGATCAGGAACTTGGCACCAAGACAGAGTGTCTTTACCAGCTCTACTCTTTGTTGCTCTCCAACTGAGAGCTGCCATACAAAGGCATCCGGGTCAACCTTAAGTCCATAGTGGTTGGAAATTTCCTCTATTCTCTTTCTTACGTGTCCCAGATCCACTGTAAAGTGCCAGGAGTCTTTCATTCCCAAGGCGATGTTTTCCAACACTGTCATATTTGGAACCAACATATACTGCTGGTGTACCATTCCGATTCCATATGCAAAAGCATCGTTTGGAGTCTTGAAGGAGACCTTCTCCCCATTGATGAACATGGCTCCTTCATCTGCTTGATAGAGGCCCATTACAATGTTCATGAGGGTTGTCTTTCCTGCTCCGTTTTCTCCAACCAGAGCCAGTACTTCATGTTTTCCTACTGACAGCGAGATATCATCACAGGCAAGGACGCCAGGAAAACGCTTTGTTATATGCTCCAGTCTGAGTTCTTCAATTACCGTATTGTTTGGCATTTTATTTCCTTTTTTCAAAAATGCCGGCCTTTTTGGGGCCGGCTTAATAATGATTGAAACTGGATATCAGAGCTTTGAATAGTCAACTTCGCTCCAATTAGCGAGAATGTCTGGAGTAGCTGTGAATTCAGCAATCTTGTCTTCAACTGCTTTCTTGATTTCTGGAGTGATCTTGTCAGCACACTTAGCTTTGTTCCATGCCCAGATAAATCCGCCGTTGTTGAAGTTCATTGGGAGACATTCGCCACCGAGGACACCTTCTTCAAACTTCTCTACGAGGCCTACTACGACAGCCTTGTAGTTGTAAGCAGAAGCTGCGATACACTTATATCCTTCTTCGATGTCGATCTGAGCGATATCCTGTCCAACCCACCAAATGTCTTCGTTAGGGAAGTCTGCAACAGCTCTGAGAGCTCCGAGAGCCTGCTGTGAAGAACCTGTGAGGACGTCAGCTCCACCCTGGATGAATGCCATGGCAGCTTCACCGGACTTGACTGTGTCGCCGAAGGATCCAATGTGTGTGACCTGGATCTTTGCATCTGGATTGACTGCCTGTACACCAAGTACGAAGCCTCTGTTATATCTGGCACTGTCACCACCATCGATAGGTCCGACAAGAGCAACCTTGTTCTTCTTTGTTGTGAGACCAGCTACGATACCTGAGAGATATCCTGTCTCTTCAGACTGTGGCATGTAGGAGAATACGTTGTCAGCGATGACATCAGATGTTGTTCCGAAAGCAAACATTACATCTGGGAATTCCTTTGCAGCATCTTCAACCTGAGCTCTGTACTGTGAGCCATGGACAATGATGATGTTATAGCCAAGGTTTACATATGTTCTGATGGCTGTCATTGTATCTGCAGGCTGTGTGTTCTCGACTGCCTTGTAATCAGCGATCTTTCCTGGCATCTCAGCCATAGCCTCGACGATACCATCGTGGATTGCCTGACACCAACCCTTGTCGTCTACTGTACTTGAAACGATAAGTGCAACCTTGATATCACTCTTCTTCTCTTCCTGTGCTCCCTGAGCAAAGACAACTGTCATGGCAAGAGCGATGACCATCATAATTGCGATAGCTTTTTTCATGTTTTCTTCTCCTTAATAAATTGGATATAGAGATTATAATGACTTTCTTTAAATGAAATAAAGTGAAAAAAACAGTAAAGATTCTTCTTTTTTCAGATTTGAGGTTCTAAGTAATTCCGATATTAGATTTTTGTGTAGTAACGTAATTTTGAAACATGCGGAATCTATTGGTACAATTTGATTCAAAAAAAACTTGATTTCCTTGTTTTTCTCTTTCAAAGTACTTTCAAAAGTGAAAAACCGAAAGATTGTCTCCTTTTGTTTTCTATCCGAAGATAATGTTTCTTCTTTATGGTGATTTTTGTTTCTCTTTGAGGTATTTCATCCAATTAAAAAATGGGGTGATCATCTAGTTTTTAATGGTGGTTTTGATACGCTTCGTTAGTTAAATCTTAAAAAAATCATGAATATGGTGTTGCATTTTTTCTTGATTTGCTTTTATTCTTCACTAAAGGCCAAGACGAAGAGTGCCTATATGCAAAGACATGAGAGAGACGGCGGGTGGTGCGAGCCGAGGACACTGGCATATATGCTGTAGCTTCAGAGCCGGAAGGAAGAAAGCGAAAGTAAGTAGAACCTTCCCGAACTTGCCGCGTCAGGGCATAGAAGTTGATGGACTTCGATGAGTGGTCGCTTCGGCGGCAAATTGAGTGGTACCGCGGGTGTAATGTATGTTCACTCGTCTCAAAGGAAGATAATTCTTTGGGACGATTTTTTTGTCCCGAAACGGAGGATATATGGAAGCATCCATTACAGGTCTTGATTACAAGATTCGGGAAATGGCCGGAAGAATCAAGGATCTGAGAGAAATCGAAGGTCTCACCACTTATGAAATGGCATCCAAGACTCAAGTTTCCAGAGAGGAATACATTAAGTGTGAGAGCGGTGAAGCAGATTTGAACTTCACCTTCATCTACCGTTGTGCTTTGGCTTTGGGAGTGGATGTAACCGACATCATCGAAGGAAACAGCCCTAAGCTCAAGAGTATCACGGTCACTAGGCGTGGCGAGGGTCAGGAGATATCCGCCGCCTACGGTATGACTTACTTTAACTTGGCCAACTCTTTCAAGGGAAGAATAGCTGAGCCACTCTACGTCAAATGTAAGTATGACGAAGAGGCTGAGCACAATGACATCGAACTTACAAGACACGATGGTCAGGAAATAGACATCTGTATCTCCGGTAAGCTTCTTGTCCAGGTTGGAGAGCATAAGACAACTCTTAACCCAGGAGACACTTGTTACTTCGATTCCTCCATTCCTCATGGAATGATCGCTGTTGGTGGAGAAGACTGTGAATTCTACGCTATAGTCCTCAATCCTACAGGAGCAGTTATTCCTGAGCTGGATCCAATGAGATACTCTCCGGTTGCAAAAGAGATGAAGGTAAAGACAGATCGCCCTGGTATCTGGCAGAAGTGGATTGATGTAGAGACAAGCGAGACTGGCACTCCTACAAAGATTGAGTTTAAGAATACAGATTCATTTAACTTCGCTTTCGATGTTGTGGATGAACTGGGTAAGACTTCTCCGGAGAAATTGGCTATGCTCCATCTCTCAGCAGACAAGACAGAGAGAAGGATTACTTTCTCAGATATGAAGAAAGAGAGCGCAAGATGCGCCAACTATTTCTCATCCCTGGGAATTAAGAAAGGTGACAGGGTAATGCTTATTCTTAAGCGCCACTATCAGTTTTGGTATGCAATGATCGGCCTCAATAAACTTGGAGCCATTGCTATTCCTGCTTCAAACCAGCTTCTTGCCCACGATATCGAGTACAGAATCAACACAGCAGAGATCAGCACTATCATCTGTACAAGCGACGGAGAGAGTGCAGAAGAAGTGGACAAGGCTGCTTCTTCATGTCCAAGCCTCGTAAATAAGCTTATAGTTGGAAAGAGCAGGGAAGGTTGGAGAGACTTTAACGAAGAGTATCCAAGATTCTCTTCATCCTTCAAGAGAACCAAGGATTCTCCGAAGGGTGATGATTTGTTGTTGATGTTCTTCACAAGTGGAACCAGTGGATACCCGAAGATCGCCGCCCATAACCATAAGTATCCTCTTGGTCACTTCCATACTGCACGCTTCTGGCATGCAACAGATCCAGATGGCCTTCATTTCACTATCTCTGATACAGGTTGGGCAAAGGCAATGTGGGGTAAGCTCTATGGCCAGTGGCTCAATGAAAGCGCCACATTCGTCTATGACTTCGACCGCTTCCATGCCCAGGACATCATGCCACTCTTTGCAAAGTATCAGATAACAAGCTTCTGTGCTCCTCCTACTATGCTTAGAATGATGATAAAAGAAGACCTTTCCAAATACGATTTCTCTTCTGTCCATCATATGACCACAGCTGGCGAGGCTTTGAACCCTGAAGTCTACAGACAGTTTGAGAAGCTTACAGGTCTTCAGATTCATGAAGGATTTGGCCAGAGCGAGAGCACAATGATCATCGGTAACCTTATCGGCGAAGGACATAAAGTGGGATCAATGGGTAAACCAGCTCCTATCTATAAGGTATCTCTTGTGGACAGCGAGGGTAAGCCAGTTGCTCCTGGTGAGACAGGCGAAATCGTCATCGATATTTCAAAGGGTGCTCCTTGTGGTCTCTTCACCGGCTACTACAGAGATGAAGAGAAGACAAAAGAAGTATGGCACGATGGCTTCTATCACACTGGTGATACTGCTTGGAAGGATGAGGATGGCTATTACTGGTACGTCGGTAGAGTCGACGACATCATCAAGAGTAGTGGATACCGTATCGGACCATTTGAAATTGAAAGCGTCATAATGGAACTTCCATATGTTCTTGAATGTGGTGTCTCTGCAGCTCCAGACCCAGTAAGAGGTCAGATTGTAAAGGCTTCCATTGTCCTTACCAAGGGGACAGAGCCGACCGAAGAGCTTAAGAAAGAGATTCAGAACTACGTCAAAGAGCATACTGCTCCTTATAAGTATCCTCGTCTTGTCGTGTTCAAGGATGAACTTCCGAAGACTACAAGCGGTAAGATCATAAGAGCAAAGCTTTAAAGAATTATATAAGGTAGCTTTTTCCTCGGATTGGGCTACCTTATTTTATGGAAAGTATTTTGATGAGTGTTGAATCAAAAATGGATATCTACTCTGTAAGAAGACTACTTAATACTGATAAAGATCCTGTCCTATCCATTTGGAGAGAGGGCAGGGCTTTTCTTTTTGAAAACGGAGTCTCCCAATGGCAGAAGGGAGATTATCCAGGAAAAGAGGCATTCTATGAGGATGTAAGGGAAGAAAGGGGAAGAGTAGTAATGAGGGGAGATGAGATAGTCGGTGTCTTCGCTTTCACTCTTACTCCCGAGCCATCTTACACAACCCTCGATGGCTCTTGGCTTACAGACGAGGGGGAGTATCTTACAATCCACCGTAGTGCTGTGAAGAGAGAGTCTATGGGTAAGGGTGTAATGAGCTACATTCTCTCTTACTGCCTTGATAAAGCAAGAGAAGAGGGAAAGAAGAGTGTGAGGATCGACACCCATAAAGATAACATCTCCATGAATAAAGCCCTGGAAAAGAACAACTTTGAGAATCGAGGCACCATCATTCTCCTTTCCGGAAGCGAAGAAGGGGATGAGAGACTGGGGTATGAAAGGCTAGTTGATTCTTTGTAAATTGGTGCTTCTTTTGGCCGAAGCTTAGACCTCAGATATTCATTTTGTCTGATAATGACAAAAATTCATTCCTTAATAAACTTGTCTCTATAAGCTTAATATGAGACTATTTCTATGGATTCTCTTTAATAATCGGAGTCGTGAAATGCTTGATAAAAACAACCAATACGCAAAGATTAAGTTCAAAATTGATACGGAAGTCATGAGACATCTTTTCGAGGGAACCCTTGTAAGAGATGCAGACAGAATTCCAATTGACATCGTTCCAAGTCATAGAGTGCCATCTAGATGCTGTATCTATAAAGAGAGAGCAGTAGTCAGATATCGTATTATGGCTCTTGCTGGTTATACATTGGAAACAGAAGATGACGAATATAGGTCTCTCTCCTCTTTCATGGAAGAGGCAATGGAGGAAGATAAGCCTAAGCTTCCTCTCTTCACTACCATCGCAGTAGGATGCTCATCTTGTCCAAAGTCCCAGTATCAGGTATCTGATGCCTGCAGAGGATGTTTTGCCAGACCTTGTTCCACTAACTGTCCAAAGGATGCAATTGAATATGTAGGCGGAAAGGCACGCATCAATACAGATAAGTGTATTAAGTGCGGTAAGTGTATGGAGCGTTGCCCATTCCACGCCATTGTCCATAACTGTGTTCCTTGTGAAGACTCTTGCCCAGTAGGAGCAGTAAAACAGAATGAGAATGGTATTTCCGAAATCAATTCAGACAAGTGTATCGGCTGTGGACGCTGTCTCAGATCTTGTCCATTCGGAGCCATTGCAAAACGTAGCGGTCTTATTCCTGTAGG
>JALFYG010000195.1 GCA_022784805.1 Spirochaetales bacterium | reverse complement strand
ACCCTTACTGCCAGCAGTATGGTCTTAGGAGACATGGCATCAAGTAACGAAATGTTGGCAATGAGAAGTCTTGGAATATCTACATTCCGTGTTTATGCACCGTTGGTGGTTGCATCAATTATCCTTAGTATAATTACATTTATTACTGCAGATATCCTTCAGCCTTATACCAGTGTAATCTATCGAGATAAGCTAGCAGTATTGATGGCTGAAATGCCAACAATGGAAATAGAGAGCAATAGTATTAATAGTGTAGGCAATATCCTTCTTTCCAATGGAAAGGCTGAAGGAAGCGAAATAGAAGACTTATTGTTAATCAGTAAGGATGAAGACAAGTACAACAAGAGTGTCTACAGCAGCAGGGGAGAGATGACAATAGTCGATCCTGTCTCCTTCGTATACTCTTTGGACTTGGATAATCCTTCAATACTTCTTTCGTCAGCTGACAATGAAGATACCTTTGCTTATGCAAAAGCTGAGAATGGAAGAATATATCTGGACTTCTCATCTCAGGTTCCGACACTTACTTCCACTAGTCCAGTCAATCTCTCTTCAAAGGATCTCCTTTCTACAATAAGGGAAAGAAACCAAGTCCAGGAGAGTGATAGAAACGTCTATAACAAAGAAAAAGAGAAGAACTTTTTCAAGATATCCAACCTTATAGAAAGATTGGAGAGTGAAGAAGTCGACCAATTATATATAGATGACAACGTTTATCAGATTACGCTTCAAAACCAATACTTGGGATCTCTTCCTGTAAACTTCTATGGTCAATACTATAAGAGTGAGCTAACAAAGAAGATTGCTCTCTCAATTGCTTGTACAGTTCTTACATTGATCACACTACCTTTATCAAATGTAAGGGTGAAACATGGAAAGCTCACAGGCTTTGCTGTCGCCATTGTAGTTGCCGTAGCCTATTGGTATATGCTATTCGGCGCACAGTTGATGATATTTAATATCACAAGTAGCCCATATCTATTGATTTTGGCTCCAGATATTCTAATAACACTAATTGCGTTTATACTTCTATTTATCTACAGGAAGGCAAGATAGTGAAGATATTAGATAAATACATTATTAAGTCCATATTAAAAGTCGGTGTTGTGGCCATTCTTGTATTTGCACTTATTCTTGTTGCCGTTGAACTCTTTGGAAGAATGGACTCTATTATGACAGGATCGATTCCATTCAGCTCTATTCTGGAGTATGCACTACTTTCTGTTCCACAATACTTGATGATGGTTTCGTCTCTTGCCTTTCTCTTTGCTACAACATATTTTCTATCAATGCTCAGCGCAAATAATGAGAGGATAGCCATACTCAACGCTGGAATGGGTAAGATGAGATTGGCTCTTCCTATTATTATTCTTGCTCTCGTTATCTCAATATTTGCTATAGGAGCAAAGGAAAAGGTAATCAACCCACTTATCGCCAAGCACGATGCCCTTGGCCAAGAGCTTTTTGGCTTAAGTAGCAGCAGTGACTCTAGAAATATAGTCCTTAAGGATGACAACGGTTATCTTGTTTATACAAGAAGATTTATAGTAAGTGAACAAGTTATTCTGGATCCAGTTATAGTAAAGACAGAGAATGGAGAGATAAAGACGCGTATCGAGGGCTCTGAAGGTGTTTATAACGATGGCGTATGGGAGATAAAGAATGTCAAATGCTATACCATGAGTGAAGATGGTGTAACCATAAGTGAGAGTTCTTTATTGACTTTATCTGACTTAAATCTGGAACCAGAGTTCTTCCAGTCAGAGAACTTAAACGTTGAGACAATGAGCTTTAAGACAGCTTCTACATACCTCAAAAAACTTAAGACCACATCCCCTCATGCATGGCAGGAGAAGTGTACAGATTGGCTTAGATCACTATTCTCTCCATTGGCAATATTTGTGCTTATGACAGTCTCGGCAACAATGAGCTATTCCATGAAAAAGAATGTACTCTTGTTTTCAATTATTCAGTCATTATGTATTGCAGTGGTATACTATGTTTGTGATATGGTTTTTTCCATTGCTTCTCATCAGGGGACCATTCATCCTGTGATGGCTGTAATACTTCCTGTTGTAATAACCATAGGAATTAACTTTATTATCGATAGATTAGGACGAATTATATGAGCGGTATTTTTACAGAAATAAAGAGAGACAAGAATTCCAAAGCTAGGCTTGGAGTAGTCCATCTTCCTCATGGAGATGTACCTACACCTGCTTTTATGCCTGTAGGCACCAATGGAACTGTCAAAGGAATTTATCACGATACTATCAAGGATATGGGATATAAGATTATCCTGGCAAATACTTATCATTTGTATCTTAGACCAGGTATGGAAGTGTTGGAAAGCTATGGTGGACTCCATAACTTCTCCCACTGGGATGGTAATATTCTTACAGATAGCGGTGGTTTCCAAGTATTCTCACTTTCAGGACTAAGAAAGATCAAAGATAATGGCGTCACCTTCCAGTCTCATATTGATGGATCAAAGCATATATTCACCCCGGAAAAAGTTGTAAATATCCAGAAGGTCATTGGTTCAGATATCGCCATGGTTCTTGATGTATGTACTCCTCCTGGAATAGAGCATAGAGCAGCTAAGGATGCTTGGAAGATCACCAAAAGCTGGGCTGAGAGATCAATAGAAGAGAGAAATAGGCTTGGTGAATCATTTAGAGGTAACCTCTTTGGTATAGTCCAGGGTAACTTCTATGAAGATCTACGTAAAGAAAGCGCTGAGACTCTCAGTGAAATGGATTTCCCTGGAATTGCCATCGGTGGATTGAGTGTAGGAGAGGAGAGGGAACAGTTTAAGGATACTCTTGCCTATACAGCTCAGTATATAACGGAAGAAAAGCCAAGATATGTCATGGGAATCGGAAGCCCTGACTATATTCTGTACTGTGTTGAAAACGGTATCGATTTATTTGACTGCGTACTGGCAACCCGTATCGCACGTAATGGAGCTGTTTATACTGATGATGGACTTTTGACTCTCAAAAAAGCTATCCATAAGTTCAATCAGGGACCAATCGTAGAAGGTTGTACTTGCAATGCATGTAGAAACTACAGCGTGGGTTACATGCACCACCTTATTAAGTGCAATGAAATGCTTGGTGGAATGCTTGCAACAGAGCATAACCTTCATTATCTATTTGATTTTGTCGCTAGGATAAGAAAAGCAATCGAAGAGGATAGATTTGTAGAGTTTAAGAGAGAATATCTAAAGCGATTCTACAATAGAGAAGACTAATAAGTAAGGCGGCCAAGTGGCCGCCCATTCTTTAGAACGCTATCTTTTCGATAGACAATATCTTATAAGAGAAAGAGTTACCTGCAAGAGTATACTCAACAGTGTCTCCGACAATATGATTGATCAAAGCTTCTCCGATAGGAGCATTGATGTCGATGATATTATTGTCTGGGTCACTTTCCCATCTACCGAAGAAGGTATATGTGATTTCAGAGTTATCCTTTGTGTTCAAGAGCTTTACTCTTGTTCCGAAACCAACTCTGCCTTCAAGAACATCAGACATGCTCATGATCTTAACGGAGCTGAGCTCGTTTGCAAGTCTCTCGTATTCCCTGTCCAAGAATACTTTATGATCCTTTGCATACTGGTACTCGCTGTTCTCCCTAAGGTCTCCAAGCTCTCTAGCTGTCTTGATCTCGTGAAGAGTATGAGGAATCTGATTCTCCTTGATGTCGATAAGTTCAGCTTGCTTTCTGTCGAAACTCTGCTTTGTACACATAAAGCCTCTGTGAACAGAGATTTCAACTGGCTTTTCCTCTTCTTCCTGCTTTTCCTTAAAGTCGAAAGATGGGAAGCGGGAAAGAATCTGAGCCTTGAATGTCTCTTTTTCATCTGTAGAGAGACCAAAGTTCCATACAAGGTGAGGAGCGATCATCTTAAGTTCTGGTTCTTTTGCACTAGAGATAAATGACTTAAGTCTATTGCGCTCGATAAGGTCAGTTCTGAGAGCCTTGATCTGTCTCTCGTCTCTTCCCACACCTCTTGAAACAGATGAAAGGGCGTTGAGTTCAGTGATGACAAACTCTTCTTCCTTGATCTTTGCATTCTTCAAGTCTTCAGCCTTGATTCCAGATTCAACGAAGGCACCGAAAGCGATTCCATTCTCTTTATAGTTGTTGAGACAACGAGATACGTATGCTTGATACTTCTTTGGGCTTACGCTCTGCATCTTTCTCATAAGTTCCTTAGTAGGATTAGTTGGGAAGATGGCTTCGAGAACGTCATAAGCATTCTTATCTGTCTGGGCAACAAGGTCAACGTAAGTCTTCTTGCTGTCCTTACAGCTCAAGTTCTCGTAGACTTCCTTCTTCTGGTTAAGATCCAAACCTTTGTAGAGGTCGTCAAACGAGACTTCAGAAGCTACAGGAACACCTTTTTCTCCCATGCTTTCAACAACAAGAAGAGCTTCGATTCTGGTTGGAATGTCGTTCTTCTCATCCTTGATGTAATCAGAGAAGAATCTGACCATATCCAGGAAAGAGTCAGAATTGATCTCGATTCCTTCGATCTCGCTTGCTTCCATCAATGTGGAGACTCTCTTACCGAAGTCCTTGTATCCCAAGAATGTCTCGTAGGCTCTTTCTTCTATTGTGGAAGGGTAGTCACGAAGATGGTAAGTGGTCTTGTTGATTACATCGATGTATGGGTCGACAATGGCAATAGACTTAAGAGACTTGGAGACAGTGTCCCACTCCTTGTCTGAAAGAATAGATGGAACAACCTCGTCTTTCATCTCCTTCAAGGTTGCTGTCTTATTCTGACTAGAGAAGAGGAGGGTCTTCAAAAGCCACTCGAATCCACCCTGACCATAAATCTTGTTCTTGATGACTTCAGCTTTCTTTCCCTTCTTGATTGCCTTGATATCCTGGTTGGAAAGAGCCCTGAGAGATACCATTGCATTGACGACACTGATCTTCACTTCGTCACCAGGTCTATTGGAGAATTTGACAGTCATTATGCCGTCTTTTGAGACATCTGTGATAAGACCGACTTTCTTGGTTGCATTCTGAATGACAAAAGTATTCTTTGAATAAGCAATATTCTTCTCAAACTCTTCAAGAGCCTTTACTGGATCCTGAGCCTTGAGAACATCAAATTTCTTGCTTACTTCTGCAAATCTAGAGGAAGAGCCATACTTTTCCTTCAAGATTGAAGCAAGGAGTTCCTTTGTTTCCTGGTCATCCTTATCGATGGAGAGAATAGTTCTGGAAACATCGATGATGTTTTCAAGAGTCTTTCTAACGGAGGAAGGAGCTGTTTCAGAAGTAAAGGTCTTCTTCATCTCAATAAGATACTCCAAGAGCATCTTTGAAAGCTCACAAGCTAGTGATGATGAGCCAAGCTTTGAAATATATGTAGAGTAGAAAGAGAAATCACTGGTGCCGTTTTCAAGAAGAGCCTTGAAGATCTCTCTCGTCTTTACAGTCTCTGTTGTAGAGAGAAGCCTGTTGAGTGTTCTCTGATAGAATACCTTGGCATTCTTCTTGTCACCCTTACTTTCATAGTTGGCGGCAACCTTGGATATATAGTCAGTATCCTTACTGTTACATCTTACATATCTTTCAAAGTATGCCCACATCTTGTCCTCATCGCCGTCTGTCTTTGCTATTTCACCAAGCACAATGAGGGCATCCTGTGAGTCACCTGCTTCAAGGATTATGGATGCAACATATTCAGCACATTCATAGTTTCTCTTTTCATGGAACATATTCATCAGATTGTTAAGTCTGACCTGAGCCTCATGAGGATTCATCAGAAGATTAATTCTTCCAGCGACAAAGGTAAGGACAATAGATTCTGGGTTATCATATTCCATTGTAATGGCATCTTGTCTGAGACTCTCTTTTGCCTCGACTTTTTTCATTTGGAGAATCTCGCCATTAATCTCTTTCAGTGTTGAGACCTTATATGAAAAATATGGATTTTTACCTAATCCTTTCTCTTCCAAAAGAAGTGACTTTAAGTCAATCATAATGCCTCCAAAGACAACGCATTCTCAGACGAAAAGAAAACCCGGGCAGAATAAGCCTGCTCGGTGCCGTTGTCTCGTTTAATTTTGTTTTCTAAAGTAAATATAGCACAAAAAAGCAAAAAATCAAACAATTGTTTTTTTGCTCATCTTTCACTCCTTGTTGCGAACAAGTGATGTGCAAAATATAATGCAAATATGAGAAGAAATGAGTTATCTATATCACCATCTATTTTGGCAGCTGATTTTTCAAGGGCAAAAGAAGAGCTTGCTCTTATTTCTGATTCAGGATGTAATCATGTGCACTTGGATGTAATGGATGGACAGTTTGTTCCTGACATTACTTTCGGCCCTAAATTTATCAAGGATTTGAAAAAAAGCAGTGACCTTATCTTCGACACTCACTTGATGATCGATAAACCAGAAAGACTGATTCCAGCCTTTATTGATGCAGGAAGCGATATCATAACAGTACACGAAGAGGCCACCAATCATCTTGAACGCTGCCTCTCAATGATCAAGAATGCCGGAGTTTCCTGTGGCGTTGCCATCAATCCTGGAACTCCTGTTTCCGCTTTGGAAGCTGTGCTTGATGAAGTGGACTATGTCCTTGTCATGACAGTAAACCCAGGATGGGGAGGACAGAAGTTTATCCCATCTACTCTCAAGAAGATTCAGGAACTGGATATGAGAAGAGAGGAAGAGGGCTTTACATACCAGATTGAAGTTGACGGAGGAATAAACAGAGAGACCGTCAAACTCTGTTATGATAAAGGCATGACCCTTGCTGTAATGGGAACTGCCTTCTTCAAGGAAAACGACAAGAAATCATTTGTACAGGAGATAATAAACTCTCTATGAAAGCAGTAATACAAGCTGTAAAAGATGCCAAGTGTACAGTTGGTGACAGAATAACAGGGGAAATCGACGAAGGTCTTCTTATTTACTTCTGTGTTGAGAAGGGTGACTCTGAGAAGATGCTCCCCCAGTTTCTCGATAAGATTTTGAAACTCAGACTCTATAGGGATGAAAACGAAAGAGCAAACTTTTCAATTATGGATATGAGTAAGAAGATACTGTTTATCAGCCAGTTTACTCTTGCAGCTTCCCTCAGAAAGGGAAATCGTCCCTCTTTTGATAATGCCGCTCCTCCAGATTTGGCAAAAGACCTATATATAAAAGCAATGGAGTATCTGAGAAGCAAAGGTGTTGAGGTAGGGGAAGGTGAGTTTGGAGCCCACATGGCGGTTTCTTATACAAATTGTGGCCCTCAAACCTTTATTTGGGAAATGGAAGGAGATAATTTCCAGTAAAACTGGTCAGATTTTCGAAAAATTGCGTTATATTAATTGAAGGAATTAATAATATGGCAAAAAATACCACAACATCTGATTTGACAGATGGAAAGAAAGAAGCGTTGGAAGCTGCAAGGCTTCAAATCGACAAAGAATTCGGTAAAGGCAGTTTGATGAAACTGGGCGACAATAAGGATGTTTTGGATGTGGATGTAATCCCTTCCGGTTCCATTCTTCTTGATGAAGCCTTGGGAGTAGGTGGTTATCCAAAGGGAAGAATCATTGAAATCTATGGCCCGGAGTCTTCAGGTAAGACAACTCTTGCTCTTCATGCAATTGCTGAGTGTCAGAAGAAGGGAGGCATTGCAGCCTTCATTGATGCTGAGCATGCCCTTGATCCTACATATGCAAAGAACTTGGGGGTAAATATCGACGATTTGTGGATTAGCCAGCCAGATAACGGTGAACAGGCCTTGGAGATTACAGAGCGTCTTGTCAGATCCGGCGCCATCGATATCATCGTCGTTGACTCAGTTGCAGCCCTCACTCCTCAGGCAGAAATCGAAGGAGACATGGGTGACAGTCACATGGGATTGCAGGCTCGTCTTATGTCCCAGGCACTCCGTAAGCTTACAGGAATCCTTGCCAAGAGCAATACAACCATCATCTTCATCAACCAGATCAGAATGAAGATCGGTGTAATGTTCGGCAACCCTGAGACAACAACTGGCGGTAATGCCCTTAAGTTCTATGCTTCTGTAAGAATGGATGTAAGAAGAATCGAGTCCATTGGTAAGAACCAGGATGAGCTTACAGGAAACAGAGTAAGAGTAAAGATTGTAAAGAATAAGGTTGCTCCTCCATTTAAGAAGTGTGAAATCGACCTTATGTTCGGTACAGGTATCTCTAAGCTTGGTTCTCTCTTGGATGCAGCTATTAAGTGTAATCTCATTGAAAAGGCTGGTGCTTGGTACTCTTATAAGGGAGAAAAGATCGGACAGGGCAGGGACAAGACCCTTGAATATTTGCAGAACAATGTTGAATTTCAGAATGAAATCGACACTGCAGTAAGAGAAATCCTTTTCCCACCTAAAGAAAAGAGCGAGGAAGTGAAGGTTGAGTGAAAACTAGCCTTTGGAGTATAATCTCCATATGGCAGAGTCATTTGATGTGTTGTTAGATAAAAAGGAGAAGCAGTCATTCCATGTGCCTGGAATCCTTGAGGATAAAAAGGATTTCGACGGCCCATTGGACCTTCTCCTTTTTCTTATCAGTAAAAACGATGCAAACATCTATGACATTCCTATTTCTCTCATCACAGAACAGTTTCTTGAATATATATCAGCCAACAGTACTGAGATAGATGACCTTGCTGACTTCTATAGAATGGCAGCTGAGCTCTTATACATCAAAAGTAGGCTTCTGCTTCCTCATGAAACTGAGCTGGATGAAGAGTATGAAGATCCAAGACAGGATCTTGTTGATAGGCTTATTGATTATCAGAAGTATAAGAAGTACACGGATCTTCTCACTGGCCAAGATAAATCTGGTAGGCTCTATATATCCCGCCCTGAGAATTTTTTTGCCATTCCCTTTGAGGATAAGGAGCTCTTTTCCGGCGTAACTCTGGAAGATATATCAAGAACATTCTCTGAAATTCTTAAGAAGACTCCTCCTTCAAAGATATTCAATATCTACCAAGAAGTATCTGTAAAAGAAAAAAGAGCTTTGATGATGGAGCTCCTGGATGAAAGGGATGAGATAAACATTGAAGATTTGATCGTCGATTATTCAAATCCACTCCATGTCATCTGCTCCTTTCTGAGTATCCTTGAAGCGGCAAAGGACCATACAATCCTCTTTAGACAAGACGTACAGTATGGAACCATCTATATTCATAGGCGTCCTCAGGATTGGGACCCTAGTATGGTTGACGAATATGATAGGGAAGCAGATATCTATGAAAAAGAAGGTCTTGAGGACCCTGAGGACTTTACAATTCTCACCAGGGATGCAGAAATGAGATTGGAAGACTTGGTGGAGAAGAAGGCTGAAGAGAGAATAAAGGACGAAGAACCACCGATAGTCGACGAGTTTACAGGCGAAGAAGAAGTTCTTGATTTTGATGATGAGGATGATGAAAATGAGTGAAATAGAAGCTTTGAGTGAGGATGCAAAACTAATTGAAGTTATTCTCTTCATTGAAAATACACCTCTTTCCCTAGATAGAATAATGTCACTTACATCACTGGAAAAAGAAGATGTGGTGGATGGACTGAGAGAGCTTGAGGAGCATTATAAAGCCAGGAACTCCGGAATGATGCTTCTATGTGAAGAGGAAATGTATTCTTTCCAGCCAGTCACTGAGCTTTATCCTAAGCTAAGGCAGAGCTATGGCAGAAAAGTGGACAAAAGGTTATCAAGGGCAGCCTTGGAAACCTTGAGTATTGTTGCATATTCCCAGCCAATAACAAGAAGTGAGATTGACAAGATTCGTGGAATTCAGTCAGATTCAATTGTCAGACTACTAAGAGAAAGAGATTATATAAAAGTAAACGGTAGGGCAGACAAACCAGGTCATCCTTGTTTGTATTGTACTACCAGAAAGTTCCTCTATGAGTTTAAACTTAAGAGTATATCTGAACTACCTAAGCTCAGCGAAGCTGACAGATTGAAGTTTACGAAAGAAAATGAAGGAGAATTATTCTAATATGGAGAAAGATTCAATGTTCCCCATGAGACTGCAGGCATATATGGCAAAATGCGGTGTTGCAAGTAGAAGAGGAAGCGAAGAGCTCATTGCAAGTGGCAGAGTCATGGTCAATAACAAAGTTGTCAGAGAGATGGGCGTAAAGGTAAACGAAGACGATATAGTCCAGGTTGATGGAGATACTATTGAGCTTAGCAACAAGCTTTATTACATTGCCCTCAATAAGCCAAAAGGATACGTCTGCACCAACTACGACCCAAATGAAGACAAGTATGCAAGAGACCTCATCGGAATGAGAGACAATAATCTTTTGTTCAACGTTGGACGCTTGGACAAGGAATCCAATGGCCTCATTCTCTTTACAAACGACGGTGACTTTGCAAATGCTATGATGCACCCTAGATATGAAGTGGAGAAGGAGTATCTTGTAAAGCTTAACCGCCCTATCGAATTCGATGACCTCAACAGGGCTCTTGACGGTATTTATATCGACTTGCCAACTCCTTATAGAATCAAGAGATATGATCTTGTTCCAAGAACAAAGCAGTATATAAGGGTAACTCTTACCGAGGGAAAGAATAGAGAGATAAGAAAGATATTCAACTATCTTGATTACGATGTAAAGAGCCTCACTAGAATCAGAATCGGCTGCGTCGAGCTTGGGGACTTGGAAGTAGGAGAATGGAGAAACCTGAAGGCTGAAGAGATCAATGGCCTTCTTACAGGAAAGAAAAACTCCAGGGAAGTCAATCCAAAGAAAACAAGAAGAGTCGTCTTGGAAAAGAAACCAGCTAAAAAGGGAGATAAATAATGGTTATTGCAATTGACGGGCCTGCTGGAAGCGGAAAGAGCACTATAGCAAGAAAGATTGCCTCTGACTTGGGCTGGTACTTCCTTAATACTGGTTCCTTCTATAGAGCCTACACATTGGCTCAGCTAAACAAGAACTTGGATCCTCTGGATAGGGACAGCGTTCTTGAAACGGCAAAAGAAACAGTCATTACAGTTGAAAACGGCAATATCTGCATAAACGGAGTAAATGTAGAAGATAAACTACATACACCTATTGTCGACAAATATGCATCTCCTGTCTCCTCAGATCCAAGGCTGAGAGAGAAGGTTACTGATGAAGTGAGAAAGCTTGCAGGGAACATGAATATCGTTACAGAGGGTAGGGACACCACCACTGTAATATTCCCCAATGCTGAGTATAAGTTCTATTTTGATGCTTCTCCGGAGATTAGAGCCAAACGAAGACTGAAAGAACAGCCTGAGTTAAATTACGAAGAAGTGTTGGATGGAATACTCAAGAGAGATAAGAACGATAAAGAAAAGCCCGTAGGTGCTTTGAAAATAGCAGAAAATGCCATATATGTAGACACCACCAACTTGACTATAGATGGCGTTTGTGAGAAAGTTTACAGTGCTATGCAAAAGCATTAAGCGTGGTAATTTAGTTGTAGGAGAAAGTGGAATGGAAAAGGAAACAGTGATGCAGTCATACATGGAACAGCATCTTATGTCAATTCCGGAATTAGAAGTCGGTCAGATCGTAACCGGTACTGTAGTACAGACAAATGACGAGACTGTCCTCGTGGACATCGGCTATAAGTCTGAGGGTCAGGTCCCAGTAGATGAGTTCATCGAACTCCCAAAAATTGGAGACAAAGTCGCCCTCACAATCCTTAAGCTTGACAATGGTCGCGGACAGGTTGTTGTATCAAAGAAAAGA
>JALFYG010000175.1 GCA_022784805.1 Spirochaetales bacterium | reverse complement strand
GATGTGATGGTTGTGGTGGACAAGAAGAGTTTCAGGGTGAAGTTCAAGAGCGGGATGGAGATTCCGGTTGAGCTTTGAGAAAGTAGTAGATGAAAGGAAGGTCTATGGCATATTGCTGTAGGCCTGATTTTTTGTCCCTGGCGTTGATGATGTTTTCTACACAGTGTTACTTTATTGAACACTGTGTTACGTTTTTCATGTACTGTTGAACGTTATTCAAATACTGTAAAACGATATTCAAATACTGTAAAACGTTATTCTTAAACAGGATAACGAAATTCAATTACTGTAAAACGCTTTTGCAAACCCGGGTTACGTTATTCAAAACCCTGGTTACGATTTAAAATAAATCGTTTCAAACGTGTAAACGATAATAAAGAAAGCGAACAATGTGTTCATTTTTTGTTACTCAGGCATGGCAAAAAGCCTTATTATTTGGGCCTATATGTTCTTTTACGTTACAGGGAAGGATTTGTAATTTCTTTTGTTGCAGTAAATAAAAAAGTCAGAACTTGATTGTATCAAATTCTGACTAAAAGGATAGCGCGAGTGGGAATCGAACCCACAAGGGATTGCTCCCGGCAGATTTTGAGTCTACTGCGTCTACCAATTCCGCCATCACGCCGTTCCATGAAATCTTAACAGAATTTTGCCTACTTTATCAAGGTGACATTGAAGGGTTTTGAAAACAACTGTAAACTCTAGCTATGAAGAAGATACTCTTTGTTTTGATACTTTTATTCGCTATATGCTTTTCTATATTTGCAACAGATCTCGAAACTGCTGTCCAAAATGATGAATTCTTGAGAGAGATTCTTATTTCAGATATCCCTGTCACATATGGAGACCAAGCGTTCAGAGAGAGAATTCTTCAAAGAACAGAGGGAAAGAGGGATCCAATCGGACTTGTCTTGACTGGGGGCAGCGCCAGAGCCTGTGCCCATATCGGAGTATTAAGATATCTTGACGAGCATGGAATCGTCCCTGACTTTATAGTCTCCAACTCCATGGGTTCAATCATTGGAATGCTCTATGCTGCGGGAATCACGCCGGATCAGATAGAAGAGATTCTTAAAGTTGGAGACATCTCATCATACTTTGCCTTGACGCTTCCTTCCCAAGGTGGATTCTTGGACCCATCTGGCTTCAGGGCTCTCATCGATTATATTGTGGGAGAAGATTATAGAATGGAAGAGACAGACATTCCTGTAATGGTTGTCTGTGATGACTTGGTGTCAAAGAGGGAAGTAAGAATAACAGAGGGACCATTTACAGATGTCCTCATCGCATCCTTTGCTCTTCCTGTCTATTTCAACCCTTATAAGTATAATGGCCACTTGTTGGTGGATGGCGGAGTCATCTCCCTTGCCCCAATCGATGCTGCCTACGAGTATACAGACACAGTCATTCTTTCCACTACATTCTACGATGCAGATACCACAAACTTAATCAACCCTGTAACAATTCTCAACTCTTCCTTCGATATTGGTAAGAGACAGAATGCTTCTTCAGACTTAAAGAAGTATACGGATTTGATTTGGATAAGGTGTGCCGTAGAACAGTTCTCCTTTATGGCTTTCAAGGATGCAGCCATAATGGCAGATATCGGCTATGAGTGCACAGCCTTGGAAGGTGAAGCCTTAGAGCAGCTATATAAAGGTGAAAGAACCATTACAGCCGATAGAAGCCAAGAGATAGCAAGGAGAATAGAAGAGACAAGAGATAATCTTCATTTCTTTGGAAGATTGAAGGCTACAAGCTTCTCCCAGATGCTGGGCTTGAGTTTCAGTGGTTTTGATTCCTACTATCTCAAGAATTCCATGATCACAGGAATCAGATACAGAATTCTCTTGGGTAACTGGGATATGGCTGCAACCTTTGGTTTCGGTACTGATACCCAGAACCTTTCTTCAACTGGTGGTTTCTCAACTCTTGGAGCAGAGGTTTCATTCTATCCATTTACAAATGCAAGAATTAAGCTTGAAGGCTACTTTGACTTCTTCCGTGGAGGCTCAGGCTTTAATCCTCAGATATTCGGAAGAGAGTCTGTAGATGTCTTTGTTTATAACACAGAACTCTCCAGTGCCAGTGTCCATCAATCTTTCGAGTATTATAAAGACGCCAGCAATAGTCTTGGCACAGGTTTGGTGCTCTCAGCCTTTGTTAAGGGCTCCCATTCTTTCTCTTCTGTTAATTTGGGAGGAAAAGTTGGATACTTGCTGACAGCCAAGACTATCGATTTCCAGGGCATCAAGAACTATGCAGAGGTTGGAGTGGACATTGAATCTAATTCCTTGGATTCATTTGTCATCGGAGGAGATGCAACCTTCAGGATCAGCGTAGATGGAAGAGGCAGTGTACCAAAGTTTATTTCTGATGGATACATCGGCAGTGATACAGACTATGGTGCCACTAGTTTATATACAGATAGTTCTCTCTTTAATTTGTTTGTCAATGCAGATGCTTCGTACAAGATTCCGTTTGATCCTACATTCGGTGAATTCTTGATCTTTGAGGATCCATGTCTTGGAGTTTATGTATCTTCATTGTTCTCAAGGGAAAAGATAGGAATCAACGTGGGAGGAGAGATTAAGACAACTTGTTCTCTCATTGGACTTATCAAGCTTCCTCTCAGATTCAGAGTCGGATATGAAATAATACCAGGAGAGGTAGGCTCAGTGACTGCATCCCTCACATTCTCAACTGTGGTGTAATAAAAAATGCTCAAAGGATTAAACCTTTGGGCATTTTAACTTATGACTAAACTTCTTAGTTTGAATGCTTCTTAAGCCATTCTTCATCCTCATCATTAAGAGAAGTATCCATCTCACCATCGTCTTCGTTATCTTCATCATCTTTGGAAATTGAAGTTGATGTAGGGTCGAAGGATTCCTCGGAGAATGAAGGAAGGGTAGGAGTCTCAGGCTTCTTAAGGCCCTTCTTTACTGTAGGCATCTCTCCCTTAATGAGGGTTTCAGGGTTATTGTCGATGACTTCCAGCATTCCCCATCTTGTGTTCTCATCCTTGATCAAGGAAATGAGAGTATCGATTTCATCATGAGTGAAGATGGATGTATTTGACTCAGCACACATATTCCTTATTTCAGAGAGAGCCTTTACGGCATTCTCCCAGTCTCCATAGTGGAGGCTGATCATTGCCTTATGAAGGTATGGGTCTTTATAGGCAGGAGTTGTTTTGTCAAAGAGGGAAGTAAGGTAGGTTCCTGCCTTCTTCCAATCTTTCTGAATCATGTAATAAGCTGCTTCCAGGTCCAGGATTGCTGGAGTGGCAAGAGAGTTGTCATTACACTCTTTGATGTACTTTCTGTACTCTTTGTAGTCTCCTTTTTCCAATAGATATGTGCAGAGGTTCACATAGAGGTTCTTGTCCCTGCATCCATTTTCCATGGCTTTCTTTGAAATCTCGATGGCAGAATCCAAGTCGCCCTTCATCCACCAATACATGGAAAGAGATACCTTAGATGCATCTTTTGTCTTTGGATTAGTTCCAGAAGCAAGATGCTCCAGTATTTCTCTTCCTTTTTCCATGTCTCCATGCTGGAGCATCAATGTACCTGCCACTATCTGGCAGTTTTCATTTACTCCCCATTTGATGGCCTTCTCAAAGTAAGGCATGGCTTTCCCATAAGAAGCGTTAGTCTTATCCTGGAGAATCTTTGCTGCTTTTCCATAGAAGAAGGTTCCGATGCTGTTCCAAATTACCAACAAGAGGGCAATGGAGAAGAAAGTGATGGGAAGAAACCTAGGAAGAGAGGATTGGAGAAGAAATATTGCTCCTGCAACAATACAAATCATTAACGCAGTCTGTCTGAATTTACGGATCTTATCTGTCTTATCCATAATCCCTCCCTAAAAAGATGTTTTAATACTTAAGATAATAATGTCAGAAGAAGAGATAAACAACCGAGATTGCCCAAAGTTGCTAAAAAGAGACATATGTCGGGGTGTTGGAGTTTTTCTTAACCATGATTATACTTCTTTTGATGGGTATTGAAAAAAAAGGAAAAATATTGGTTCATGTCTGCTGCGGCCCCTGTGCCACTTCAAGTATCAAGCGCCTCTTGGATGAGGGGTGGGAGCCTCTATTGTTCTTTTCCGATTCTAATATTTGGCCGGAAGAAGAGTTTGAAAAAAGATATTCCACTCTATTGCAGGTGGCTTCTTTCTATAATCTTCCTGTCATTAAGGACGAATACCATCACGAGAAATGGAGGGAATGGGTCAAGGGATTTGAAGATGAACCAGAGCATGGCAAGAGATGCCAAAGGTGTTTTAGGTTTAATCTTCTTCGAACAGAGGAGAAAGCAAAAGAACTGGGTATTTCCTCTTTCTGCACCACTCTCACAGTCTCCAGATTTAAAAACAGTAAGACAATATTTCATGAGGGGGAAGACTTGGAAGGATTCGAAGCCATAGATTTCAAGAAAAAGGATGGTTTCGCCCTTTCATGTGCCATTTCAAAGGAGATGGGACTTTACAGACAGAGTTATTGTGGCTGTGAGTTCAGTAAAGGAAAGTTAGATGATTAAAAAGCTATATAAGATTTTCACTTCACGTATGTTCTGGATGCTTTTGATCTTTGGTCTCCAGTTTGTGGGATTGGCAGGACTTGTTCTTTGGTCTGCAGTCTCCAAGGCCTACTATCTCTTTTTCATGGGTCTCTCCATTGTAATGGCTGTAATAATCATCACTAGAAAAGAGAATAATGCATATCGATTGATATGGATGTTCGTGATAATCATCTTCCCGTTTCTTGGTGGAGTGTTATACCTGCTTTTTGCCAATAAGAAGATTGGCGCCCTCTCAGAGAAGAAAATAGCTGATTTTAGGAAAAGACAGCCTGATGAGACAGCCTTCAGTCTTGAGAACGCAGACAATGAGCTTTATGAGACTTCTCCTGTATTCAGAAGACAGAGCCAGTATGTAAAGAATGTTACGGGATTCAGTGTCTGGAAGGACACTGAGATCAAATACTTTGATCGTGGTGCTGACTTCTTTCCTGACCTGTTGGAGAACATCAAGAAAGCCAAGAAGTTTATCTTTGTGGAGTATTTTATCATTGACCAAGGAAAGTGGTGGACTAGAATTCTGGAACTTTTGAAAGAGAAGGTCAGGGAAGGCGTAGACGTAAGAGTTGTCTTTGATGATATGGGCTCCATCAATGTGCTTCCCCGTGATTATGATAAGACACTCCGTAGTTATGGGATAAAAGCCATAGCCTTCAATAAGATCAAGTTCCACATCAATCCTAGATTGAACTTCAGAGACCATAGAAAGATTTTCGATATCGATGGAAATATCTGCTACACAGGTGGAGTCAACCTGGCTGATGAGTATTCCAACGATATCGTGAAGTTTGGCTATTGGAAAGACGACGCCATCAGGCTTACAGGTTCCGCTTGTTGGAACTTCACTTTGATGTTCCTCCGTAACTGGGATTGTCTTACAAAGGAGTGGGATACTCTCGATAAGTTCCTTCCGACAATAAAAGGGAAGGAAGACGGCTTTGTCCAAGCCTTTGATGACAGCCCTCTTGATGACAACACGATTGCTGAAGACACATATCTCCAGATAATAAACAACGCAAAGAATTATGTCTGGATCACCACTCCATACTTGATTCTTGATGAGCCAATGGAGGCAGCCTTAAAGCTTGCAGCCAAGAGTGAAGTGGACGTAAGGATCATCACGCCTCACTATCCAGACAAAAAGAGTGTCTTTGAAGTCACAAGATCCAACTATGAGTCACTCTTGAAGGCAGGGGTGAAGATCTATGAGTTTACCCCAGGGTTTATCCATTCAAAGAACTTCATCTCAGACGATGAGATAGCTGTTGTTGGAACGACAAACCTTGATTACAGGTCATTCTATCTCCACTTTGAGCTGAGTGTTCTCTTCTTCCGTTCTTCCATTATTAAAGACCTGAAGTCTAACTTTGAGAATACTCTCCAGCTTTGTCAGGAGATACATGTGGGAGACGAAGGAAGGCTTCCTCTCTATAGAAGAGTATATAGGGCGGCCGCAAGGATTATGTCCCCGTTGTTCTAAAGCGAATGGGGCAAAGACAGAAAAGAACAGTGTTTCTTTATTCATACCATTGCCCCATATTGTAGTGATGGTCTTATCTTTTTTTCTTTGACCAAGAACGATATGAGAACTACTATATTACTATGAATAGAAGCACTGATAGGGTTTCTCCATCTGCAGAGGCAGAGAAGGGAAAAGAGGATTTATTAGATATTGTTCTCTCCATAAAAGACAAAGAAGAATTGAAGTCTTTTATTGAAGATATGTTTACAGAAAAAGAAGTGGAGGATGTGGTCCAACGCTACCTTTTGATGGATGATCTATATAAAGGTAAGAGCCAAAGAGATATTGCCCGAGACAGGTCCATGAGCCTCTGTAAGATAACAAGGGGTTCCAAAATGCTGAAGAAGAAAGATGGGTTTATGAGGTCATTCTTCAGCAATAAATACGATGATTTCACACATATCTAGGTGTTAAAAATGGAGCCGGTTGGCTCCATTTATTATCTACGACCTCTCTTGCTCTTTGACTTAGGCTTGGCGCTGCTTTTCTTGGATGAAGAGGATTTGGCTTTTCTTCCCTTTCCCTTCTTCTCTTTTCCTTCGCTCCAAGCTCTCTGATATTCAAGGAATTCTGCTTCTTCCATTGAATAATCTCTCTCTTTTCTCTCTTTCTTTTCTTCTTTGAGAGGAGCTCTGTCTTTCTTTGACTGAGACTTTTTCTCGGCTTTCTGGGATGAAGTGTCAGAAGACTTCTTCTTTGCCTTCTCTTCCTTGCGGGCTTTTGTGATGATAGGCTTCTCACCATTTCTGCTCTTACCGAATACTCTCAGGATATGTTCTGCAGCATCGTAAGGGGCGTTGATGAAGGAGAAGTCCTCCATGACCTGGATGTCCCTGATGTCTTCATTCTTGACCCCAGCCTGATCAATGAGAACATCAGCCAGTCCTCTCTTTGTGAGACCGTCATTTCTTCCTCTTGCGATAAAGAGTCTTGTGAGACCTTCGTCATCCATGCTAGGAGTCTTGATCTTGTCGTAAGGACGCTCTCTGTCCTCTTTCTTTCTGTCGGAGTAGGAAGTCTCTGCATTGGACTTCTTCTTTGTCCTCTCTCTCTTCTTGCCGACCGATATGTCTTTGTACTGGCTCTCATCCAAAGCATCTTTATAGAAGTGGGAGAGAATAGAGGAGAGAACCTCCACAGGGTCATTGTTCTCCAAGAGGTTTTCAGAAATGAGGGTGTAGTCTTCACCGTTCTCTTTATCAAGGGCGGAGAAGAGCTCGTCTTTGATCAGCTCTCTTCTTCTTTCAACGACTTCCTTAGGTGTAGGGATTTCTTCCTTTCTTATTTCAGACTTACTTGCCTTCTTGATGTAAGAGAAGCGTCTTGCCTCTGAAGGTGTGATGAAAGTGATTGCCGTGCCTTCTTTTCCTGCTCTTCCTGTTCTTCCCACTCTATGGATGTAGATTTCAGGGTCTGATGGAAGAGAGTAGTTTATGACGTGTGTCAAATCCTGGATGTCGAGGCCTCTGGCGGCAACGTCTGTTGCAACGAGGATTCTGATGACTCTTTCCTTCATCTTTCTCAGGATTGTCTCTCTTTCTCTCTGGGAAAGGTCCCCGTGGAGAGCCTCTGCATCGTAGCCTCTTGCCTGAAGTTTGTGGCCGATTTCATCGCACTGGAGTTTTGTCCTACAGAATACAACGCCATAGAAATCAGGATCACGGTCGATGATTCTTGTGAGGGCTTCGATTTTGTCTGCTTCCTTGACTTCGAAGTAAATCTGGTCTGCCTGAGGAGTGGCTGCATCAGACTTTTGTGTCCTGACAAGTGTAGGATTCTTCATGAATGTCTCGGCAAGCTTCTGGATTTGAGGAGGAATAGTTGCTGAGAACATCAGCATTCTTCTTGTCTCAGGAACACTCTTTAAGACTTCTTCGATGTCCTCGATAAAGCCCATATCAAGCATTTCATCCGCTTCATCCAAAACCATGAAAATAAGCTTGGAGAGGTCAAGAGTTCCTCTTTTGATGTGGTCCAAGATTCTTCCAGGAGTACCAACGACGATCTGTACGCCTCTTCTCAGCTTTTTAAGCTGGATCTCCATGCTGGCTCCACCGTAAATCGGTGTGACTTCAGTCTTTCTGTCACCCTTGAGGGAGTTGATCTCTTCACTGACCTGAAGAGCCAATTCCCTGGTTGGAGTCAAAATAAGTGCCTGTACACTCTTATCTTCTTCGTCTACTGTCTCAAGAATAGGTAGGGCGAAGGCTGCTGTCTTTCCTGTTCCTGTCTGGGCTTGGCCCACAACTTCTGTTCCTTCTTGTAATAAAAGAGGAATACAGGCAGCCTGTATTTCGCTTGGTTCTTCAAATCCCTTTGCCTTGACTGCTTCTAATGTTCTCTCCCCCAGTCCCAGGGATTCAAATGTTGTTGTTTTGATTTCTTCTTCACTCATAATATTTTACGTAACTTTTATATTGCCTGGAGGAGTTTAACAGATTGAGTGAGGTTTGGTCTATTGTAAACGGTCAGGATATTCAAGATATCCCACAGCTTCTGTGATTTTCTTATTCAATACTTGACCAGAGAACATGGCATATCTGAAAGTGTTTGCCTTTCTGAATGGTCCTCTTTTCTCATGGACGGATGAGAATATCTTCGCCTCTACGTTTATTTCATTTTTATTTGTAATAAGAATGGTATCATTGTCTTTCTCTATCCATTCTACGCCTCTGAATCCTTTCATATATCCATCTGTAATGATGGAGAAGGAGTTGTCATAGGTAAGGGATACGCAGGAGAAGGGCAGGTTTGATGCTCTACCATAGATGATGGCTATAGGTCTCTCTTTTTTCTTTGGGAAAGAAGTTCTCTTCCAAACATGCCTGCCTTGTAGATTCTCACCATTTACAATGGCCTTGTTTTCACCGATCCAAATTGTTCCGCTGATGTCCTCTGCAATTGAGGCATGGAGGGACTCTGATTTCTTTCCATAGGAGAGGAAACAGTTAAAAGACTTAATGTCTTTGTTGATGGAAAGGGAAGCTTCGATTCTAAGACCCTTGGTGCCATCTGGAAGAAGAAGTTCCGGTACTGATGCAATGATGCCTATCTTTTCGTTTCTTGCCACTGCAGAGGCTGTAAAACCGCCTCCAAGGAAGGTGATGTCACTGTCTGCATAAGGAGTAGGGGCGAAGGTGCTCTTTATATTAAACTTCGGAGTAGTGGCTTTGGCTTCTGTTACAAGTCCCTTGCCATAATCTATTAGTCTGACGATGCATCTGGCAGATAGTTTTCTTTTCTCAAAGTCAAAACTTATCATCTGCTTTTTAACACTATCCAAGACAACAAACACTTCCTCTTCAGCAGAGAAGGGGTAGGCATTACCCGTTTGACTGTTAATTAAAATTGATGGCTCGTCTTTAATCAAATATTCCATTCTATGAGAATAACACCAAGAGAAGGGAAGGTGAACTCAAAAAATATGAGCCCTCATTTTTCGAGGGCCCATAGTTAAGACAATCTCTATTATTTGGAGGTCTGAGAGCCGTAAGCGGCTGAAAGGAATCCTGAGATGAAGTTGTCTTCAACCTTGTCTGAGTTGATGACTGTGTTCTGATAGTCTGAGAGAGACTGAGATGGAACATAGGATGAGTACATGCTGGAGATCATGCTGGAAAGGTAGCTTGTGCTTCCTGTAGCTTCCATTGGACGCACGATGATGTAAGCGTTGCTAGCATATACTGGATCAAGAACAGTACCATAGTCAGAAGAGAAGAGCTTATCTGAGAATGAAGAATCAGCTGTGACAGCAGTGTAGAGATAACCGTTTGTGATGGAACCAGTTGATGTGTAGCTTGCATCTGAGTAGTTGAAGGATGCAATGTACTGGCTGTCACCAGGGTTCTCAGCACTTGAAGAGACAGTGTTGATAGTGAGACCATACTTATCTGCTGCTGCTTCAAAGTCAACCTTAGCTTCAGCAAATACTTCAGCTGCCTTTCCTTCCAAGAATGCCTTCATGACTTCGTTGTCATACTGTGTGACATAGAGCTTAGCTGCATAGAGAGTTGTTGAATCTGTTGTATCTGGGTCTGTTGCAGCCTGATCGATGAGGTAGAGTGAGTAACCCTCTGAAGTGTAGATAGGACCGACAATTGTGCCTTTCTCAGCAGCGAATACCTCTGCAGAAGAGTCTGGAGAAGTGGAAGCAAGATAGTTGTCTAGGGCATAGCGATAGATCATGCTGATCTTTCCGCCTTCACTTGTAGAAGAATCAACGGACTCAGCAACAGCTTCTTCCATTGTCTTTGTTCCCTTTGCAATAGCCTCGAGAGCTGCTGTAGCTTCCTCTGTTGTTGCATATGTAGCTCTTGTGAAACCTACATACTGGAAGAGATCCTTGTGGGATTCGATGTAGGCGGCAGCATCTTCATCCGGGTACATCTCGCCTGTGAGAGCGATGTATTCGAAGTTTCTGACTCCATCGCTGAGGGATGAGATGAACTCTGTCTCACTCTTACTTACCTTTGCAGAAGCATAGTTGTTGATGACTTCATCTGTTGGGAGAGAATCTTTCATCCAAGAGACAATCTGCTTATGCTGCATGTCTGTAGCCTGGTTGTAGATTTCCTGGCTGAATGAAGCTTCACCATCTGAATAGAATCCAGACTCTACTACTGCATCCGATACGCTCTTACTTGTTGCCTTGATTCCAGCAGCCTCTGCCTTCTCTTTCAAAGCTTCATGTACAAGTGCGCTCTGATAAGCGGAGTAATAGATATTGTAGGAGTAGTTGTTTGCTACATCTGTTCCATACTGATTTACATAGTAGTTGTAGTAATTCTGAAGCTGGAAGTAGAAATAGCTGTCATATGTCAGTTCAATACTATTTCCGTTATACTTTCCAAAACTGATTGATGATGAAGAATCACCATAGAACATAGTTGATGGAAGAAGGAATGTAAGAGAGATGAGGATCAGAACGACGACTCCGATGATCCATCCCAATGACTTCTTTGTTTTCTTTTTAGGCTTCTTATCATTGTCGTTTTTCTTTACAGGCATTTCCAAAGCCTTTTCTCCGTCGCTCATATTGGGACCCCTTTAGAAACTAAATAATTAATTGGCGCCACAAAAGGGCACCTCCGACTAAATTACCATCTATTAGCAACCGCTGTCAACGAAGTTATCGGGCATCCCAAAGATAGTTTTTGTTTCTATTCCATTGGAATCCGCCTTTTTTTCTCTTTTGTATATGGTTTTACGCCATTTGGAGAAGAATAATATCTTTTTTTGTTTGTGTTTTTTTGTTTTCTAATGCACAATGCCCTCGGGGGCCATTGTTGCGAATACTTATAACTACGGAGTTTTATTTACCTTTCCAATGTGGTGTCACAACCGCAGTACTCAATGAAATCAAGGCATTGAAGGCCCTGGGTGATGAAGTAAGGGTTCTTACTATTGGAGAGGGAAAAAAGTCCTATTGGAACGAAGAGAATAAATGCTGGTACATTAAGTCGAATTTTCCTCGTCTTTACAAGGATTCCAATGCTTCTGTTGCCCTGGGAGACAAGATATTAAAAGATATCTATGAATGGCACCCGGATATAATTCACTCCCAAAGCGAGTTTTTCTCGTTTTTGTTTGCTTCCAAGATTTCAAAGAAACTGAATATCCCCATTGTCCATACCTGCCACACAGATTTTGTTGCCTATGCCATACACTTTACAAGGTTTGTAAGGGCATGGAACTTCTTTGCATCATTTGTTGTTCCTTTTCTCATTCGAAAAGCCAACAGGATTATCTGCTCCTCCGATAAGATTTTCGACCTTATCTCATCCTATAGAATCAAGAAGCCTATAGACAGAATAATGGTGGGATTAGATTTGGATCTTTTCTCCCAGACTCTCAGCGACAGCGAGAGAAGGGAGTATAGAAGAGGGTATGGATTTAAAGATGATGATGTTGTATTCATCTCCATCTGTAGATTAAGTAAGGAAAAGAGTGTGGACCAAGTCCTTTCCCTTTTCTCTAACTTGGATATCCCATCGACAAAACTTTTGTTTATCGGTGGAGGCCCTGAAAGGGAGAATCTGGAGAAAAAGGCAGAGGAGTTGGGTGTCAAAGAGAGAGTGGTCTTCGGAGGTGAAGTTCCAGGAGAGGATGTCTGGAGATACTATAAGATCGGAGATATCTATATCGGGGCATCACTCTCTGAGACCCAGTGCCTATCTTATGTGGAGGCCATGGCCAGCGGTTTGCCTTTATTGGTGAAAGATGACCCTGTGTTGAAAGGGTATCTGATAAATGGAAGGAACGGAATGGTCTACGATTCCCTGGATGACTTTGTCCTTAAGGCTGATATCCTCTGCTCTTCTCCTTCCTTGAGAAATACCCTTGGAGAGAAGGCAAAAAGCAGCATGTCCAGATTCGCCCTCTCAATATTTGGAGAAAAGCTTAAGAGGAGCTTTGAGAGTGCAATAAAGGGGAGGAAGAATGGATAGAAAGGTCCGCCTTCCACAAGGCATCAGGAATTTTGTCGCCGGTTCCCTTTTTTCACTGATATCCGGCGTCATGATGTTTCTTTCAAGAATAGTCTTCTTGAAATACATGACAGTGGACTATGTGGGATATACCTCCCTTTTCGAGCATGTTTTTCTCTTTGTTTCGGTGGTGGACTGCGGGGTAAACACATCCCTCACCAGTTTTATGTCCAGGGCACTGGCAAGTGATAATGATGAAAAGAAGAATGGAGTTTTAAGGGAAGCAAAGAAGCTCTATTTGATAGTGTCAGCGGTCATGATGACTCTTTTCTTCTTTATTTCCCTCTTTTTTATGGAAAAAAAGGGACTGTTTATTCCCTCTCTTCTCTATTTCATAGGGCAGTGCGCCCAGTATTATTTGGGATGGAGAGCCTTGGCCCTCAATGTATCGGGAAGAAATGATGTCGTATCCAAGTATGTGCATATAGGAAGGGGAGTGGGCTCTGTGTTGGAGATGGTCATCATTACACTGACGAGAAGTTTTACCCTTTATATTGCAGCTTCCATGGTCTCCGTCATTTTGTCATACCTTCTTCTCTTCTTTAAAGCCGGCTCTGTATGTAAGTGGATAGATGAGAAAAAGGGAGTCATCGACAAGAAAGAAGAGAAGTATCTCTTTAAGATGATGCCAAGTATGGCGTCCCATAGGTTTGGAAGCTTGTTTTTCCGCTCTTATGAGATAATAGCTGTGAATTTGATATTCGGATTCACCATCGGTGGCAGGTACTCTAACCTCCTGTTGATATCCACTGCGTTTATGACACTCTTCTGGATATTTCAAAGCTCCGTCACAGGAATTGTGGGGGAGCACTATGCAGTGGAGGGAAGAAAAGATACTTACTCTCTCTATAGAAAGATGTCTTTTTATAATCTTTTGGTTTCCTTCTTTGCCGCCCTTATATTCCTTCTCTTTGGAGGAGAAATAGGAGCCCTCTCTTTTGGGGAGGAGAACATTGTACTGGAAACCCGTTTTATGGCCCTTGAGATGTTTTTGCTCTCTTCAAGGACCACTCTGTTGGTTCTGAGGGATGCCATGGGGGATTATCATAGGGATTGGTGGAAGCCGTTATTGGAGGCTATTTCCGTCATAATCCTCACACTTTTACTTAGGGAGAGCTTTGATTATCAGGCGATACCTCTCTCCATTTCCATTACCCTTCTTGTTCTCTCAATTCCTGTGGACACTTTGATAATAACCCACCGCCTTAAGGGAAAGATATCTGCGACTATGGTTTCAGTGTTAATTCCTACTATAGTTCTGTCATTGATACTTTTGGTTCTTGGGTCTTTGTTTGTTTAAATTGGTTTTTATTTTTTCTTTACTAGACTTTACTGGTTCTGTTATAGTATTGATGAATTTGATCAGGAATCCGGGGGAAAAGGGGTTACGATGAATCAGATTTCACTTGGTGATGATAGGGTGGCGTCTTATTATGCCAAGTTTATAATTATAACCTATACTCTCATTGGATTTTTTGAAAAAATCCATTCTATAGTTGATGTTATCCTTGTTCTGGACGGTATAGTTACAGTATTTGCACTTCTGTTTATCACTTTTTGGTTTTATTCAAGAAAAAGATTTCCTTGTAATTTCGGTAGTGTCTCCCTTGTTACAATGACTTTCTTTATACTCTTTTCCTCCCTTGTAGGAGGCTCTGATTTGGATAGATTCAGTGTAGCTGGCTTTGCAATTGTGGAGACATGGGCTCTGATTTTGGCTTTAATAGAGATAAAGAAAGATATTCACGATGTCTTCCTTTACTTCTCTATTTTTGCCGTGGTCTTTTCCCTTATCTATTCAATCTTCGGCCTTGTGCAGGGTATTGAGAGTGAGGAGATTAGATTCAGCGGCCTCAGTGACCAGTCCAATTCCCTGGGTGTCATGGCGGCCTTGTCCATCATTTTATGTATGATGAATATAAGGAAGTGGAAGAGAGTAGATGCAACTGTGGTATGGAATATATTCACCATCGGTTTGATTCCATTCTTCCTTTATATTTTGTGGAAATCAGATTCCAGAACATCCCTCTTTGCTCTTGTTGTATCCTGCTTGTTTATCGTGATCGTTGCCCTTCTTTTCCTTTATAGGCGTACTAAGGCATTCTGGGCCTTTGTTCCTGCCTTGTGTGTTGTAATTGCAGCGCTTATTTTCATTCTTTCAGGAGACAGAAGCGTCAACTCTTATACTCTCGATAAACTCTCCAGTGGAAGAACAATCATTTGGCGGGAGACTTTGGAAAGCATGGATATCGAAGAGTATATCTTTGGCTTCTCCGGTAACAGTAAGAAAATGGTAGAAAAACTGGAGGCCAATGAGGCTTCTTCAGTGACTTTGGTAAACCAAGGAGAAAGACATTTGGCACATAATATGTATCTGGGTGTCTTCTTCGAGTATGGAATTATAGCGGCTCTTTCCTTTATAGTGGGTTGGTTATGGATAATGGGAAGGGGTTTAGGATATATGAAAGGAGAGAAGAAATGGGCCTTGAGGGAAGTGTTTGCATCCCTTTCCATTCTTTCTTTTTTCATTATTCACTCTCTTGCCGAGAGCAGTATATACTTTATAGGTGGGGCTGAGCAGCTTTTATTTATAATGTCTATATCGGCCATATACTCAATAACTGTAGCAAAGAGGCGAAAGTACAATGAATAAGGAAAGAAAAATATCGATAATCATTGTACTCTCTGTCCTTCTTTTGTCAGTTTTTTTCTTTTATGAAGCCACTTCCTTAGTTATAAACGGAGATTTCACACGCTTCTTCCCTTGGGATGAAATGGATGATGTCTATTATGTGGAGTCGGATGGGGGCGAGTCAGGATTAACAGCCAGTGCCAATATCGAGACCGACTATATTGTCTCCAGTGATTACAGGACTGGGCTCGTTGCCTCCTTAGATACCGTGGCCGTCGAAGAAGAGAAAGATTATCCATATACATCCACCATGTATGTGCTGGTTTCTTTTCCAGATCTATGGAAAAGCGAATACATCTCCACCTTGGAGAACTGCATAGACGAAATAGAAAAAAGACGTGATTCCGCCCGCCCCCAGTCGATTTTTGATTGGATGACAATAAGCGGCAACGACGAACACTTGGGAGTCATAAGCATGAATCCAAATGAAGATGGAGTTTGGAGCGATGCCGACGTCTTGGAGATGAAGGAAAGAGTCGAGAATGACCCAATGGTGAAGTATATGCTTGTGGGTGGCAGCGGGAATTCTGTACTTCTTCAGTTTGTCTATAGTGATTTCTCCTCCTCCGAGCAGATTGAGTCCCTTTCATCAGTATTCCAGCCTCTGAGGGATATGGG
>JALFYG010000161.1 GCA_022784805.1 Spirochaetales bacterium | reverse complement strand
CAAGTCTGGACGCCAGGACTCCAAAAACTGCTCCATTTGGTCAGGATAGACAAAATATGAGCGTCCTATCTTCTTTGCTTCTAGTCTTCTCTCCCTCACATACCCCCAAACGGTAGCCCTCTTAACTCCAATGAAGTCTGCTACTTCATTCATTGTCATCACTTTCTTCATTCTGATTATTCCATCCTTTCTCTCTAATATGTTTCGGCGTATACTTAAGATCATTCATTGCATCGGCCAATTTCTTTAGGTCTTCTTCCGTCTGATGCCCAGCATAAACATTGAAGACGGCGTCTGAACTATGACCTGTGGCTAGCTTGATTTCTCTCTTGCTTGTGACCTGATTCAGAGAGACTATCGCAGTATGGCGCAGGGAGTGGAAAGTGATGTTTCTATCAACTCTTTCTTCATAGTTCATTCCTAAAGCTTTCTCCAACGTCTCATAGAATCCCTCTCTGACTAAATCTTTGTCCAAAGGCTTTGAAGGATCCAATTCTGAGAAGAAAATATAGCCATCATCCTTTTGGTATGGATTACTCTTAGCATACTCAAGAAGCTCTTCTCCAAGATCCAAAGACAGGACAGACTCCCTTGCCTTTCCATTTTTCGGACTCTTCTCCCCTTCCTTGCTGTTCCAAGAACTTGTGATATCTATGGTATAGAAAGAGTCATACTTACGAAGACTAGAGGGTCTTAGTACTACTATCTCACCCTCTCTTGCACATGACTGCAAGGCAACAGCTACGGTAAGATATCTGTATCTCTCATAAGTTCCGACAGGATATGTCTCATCAAGATATGCAAGAAGTACTTGAGTCTCTGCTTTAGTCAGCACTCCATAGGACTCTGAAGCAGTCCTAACGTTCCTGATTCTCTCAGACTCATTTGCACTGACAAGTCCAGTCCTGAAAGCTTCATCAAGAACTACCCGGATTCCACTCATTACCTTATTAATCGTGCTGTTGCTGACACCCTTTTCAAGCATGTAATCCTTAATTTTCTCAGCTTGGACGAAGGAAAACTCATCCAATAGAAGATCATCAGGTAGACAAGGGAACGCATGCTTCTTGAGAGCTCCTAGAACATCATCAGCATGTGACTTGTGAAGGCTTCCTGATTTTTCTCTATTAAGTCTAGCCACTCTTGGAGAGTCTTCAAAAGTCCAGATCTTAGTTGCATATTCAATAAAGGAGAGAGAATCCTTTACTCTGCCATTCTTCTTTATCAGGCCCTTATCCAATGCCTTGATAACCAAATCCATGATACGCTTCTCCGTCCAATAATCATTGGAAGGAAGGTTATTTAACTTGCGATAATCTCCCGCATACACTCTTTTATATAACGCAGGAACAGAGAGGACTGCCATTCTTTCCCCGGAAGAAGGGTCATTAAAGATAATCTGCGGAGTCTTCTTGTCTCCATTCTTTCGGTACGTTATGTAGACTGATTTCTTCACCGTTCTAGCTTCTCCCAGGGACACTTTTATCCCTACAGGTAAAGCTACAACATGGTACCAACTGGTGGTAATACATCAATTTGTATGTTTTTATATATAAATTTGTATTAATTCCTTTTAGTATTTAAAATTATAAAATATCGCAAAATGCTTTTTCTCGTGCTTTGTCAAGTGCAACTATATCTTCCTCTGTCTGGTGTCCGGCATAAACGTTGAAGACGGTATCAGATTTATGTCCGGTGGAAAGCTTGATTTGTCTCTTATCCCCATGCTGACTGAGCTTTACAGCGGAAAAGTGGCGCTCAGAATGAAATACGATGTTCCTTGCCTTTCTCTCTTCTTCATCGATTCCGATGGAATAAAGGCCCCAGTAGAAGGCATCCTCTCTTATCTTTTTCTTCAGCAGAGGCTTCTCCGGCTTCTCTTTTGAGAAGAAAACATATCCATCATTCTTATTTAGTGGGTTGTTAGAGGCATACTCAAGCATCTCATTTCCAAGATCCGCGGATACCGTAACATACCTGCTTTCTCCGTTCTTTGTTGACTTTATCCCATCCCTTTCCGACATAGAAGTCTTAATAAGGATGGAATAATTTCCGTTGTCCATCTTTGAGAAACAGGACGGAGTCAAAGCTACTATCTCTCCCTCTCGGCATCCGGTCTCTATCGCAAACCGTACAGTAAGGTACTTGTATCTCTCATACCCTTTGGTATTCTGGTTCAGCCACAACAGGAGCTTGGACGTCTCTTCCGTAGTCAGGATTCCTCTCTTCTTCTCCTTCTTTTGGACATTGATAATTCTACTGGCCTTGTCTTCAGCAATATATCCTAGTCTGTATGCCTCTTCCAAAATCAATCTAATACAGCTCATGGCTTTGTTGATCATACTACTGGAGATTCCTTCCTTTAGCATGGCATCCTTGATCCTCTCTGCGTCTGAAGGCTGAATGTCTGATAGAAGCCTTCCTTCCGGCAATCGTGGCAATATGTGCTTGTTCAGAACACAAAGCATATCCTTGACATAAGAACGATGGATGCTTCCTTCCTTCTCGGAGTTCTTCCTTAAGACATAATCGCTGTCGTCATAAGTCCAGAACTTTGTTGCATACTCTTTGAAAGAAATATCAGTCCCCTTTGGCTTGTCAAAGGATACATAGCTTGTTGACAGTGCCCAGAGAGACAAGGTGTTGATAAGCTTTGTACTCCAGTGTCCCCCCGTCGGCATTTCCATCAGCTTCTCTGGCTGACCCTTATAGTATTCCTTGTAGAGGGTAGAGGCGGAGACCACCTTTCCCCTTTCTCCTGTAGTAGGATTGTTAAACACTATGCAGAGTCTTTGTCTTCCATCTTTTTTCTTTCTTACCGTCACGTAGAAAGGCTTTTTCATGCTACTTCCTTTTGTGGATGCAAAAAAATGCTTTCAAATTTCTGTCAACGTTTTGTCAACGTTTTGTCAACATTTTGCTTTTTTGAGCATCCCATCAGCTTGAGAATTCTAAGTTTTGAAATAGATAATTCCTTATGTAGCAATAAAAAAAACTCTCCCATATTCTGAGAGAGCATAATAGGTGCCGATCGGATTCGAACCGATGAAAAACGGTTTTGCAGACCGTCCCCTTAGGCCGCTCGGGCACAGCACCAAGTCATTAGACTATGCTAAATTAACCCAATTACACTTACTTAGTCAAGAGAAAAGATGTTCGCTATCAAAAGAGAAAGCGTTTGACATTCATTTCCGCCCCGCTTTTGGGTACTTTATACACACTCCTTTCCTTCCAGAAGATGATTTCACCAACAAGATTGACACTCGATATATCTGGTATTAGTCTTTTCACATGAAAAGACTTCTTACAATACTTTTGATTCTAACAGTAACAATATGCTCCTCTTTCGCAGCAGGCCAGCTCTTTACTTTTGGCTTTGATTCCGGATGGAGCAATGCCATCAAAGGACCATATATGGGTTTCCATACATTCTATCATTACGGAGCATCTGTCACAGAAAAGACAACTTTCGGATTCGGTTCTCTTATTGACGTGGATTTCGGACTGAAAAAGTTCTCAAAAGGTGATTATGATGCGGACATGGCCATTGGCTTCGGCCCATCCTTTACAACAGACATCAATACAAATATCACAATCAATGGAATGATCGGACCACTCTTTGATGTACAGAAGGATAAGTACACTGATGATTCCGCCCTTGGTCTTGGAATCGGAGGAACATTTGCAGTCTCCTTCATCCCAACAGAAGAGAGAAAGACAAGAAATCCTCTTGGATTTACATTCGGCGTAGTTGCTTCTGCAACCCTAAACGTGGATGAAGGACAGACATCCTTTATCTCCTGCAAGGCATTCTTCGGCATGTCCACCCTCAGCCCATTCTATGCTGCATATACGGGATACGACATCTATGATGATATCTTGATGGAACTATATAGCTCTTACTGATTTTCTTCTCCTCCGTTCTGAGCACGGAAGAAGAGTCTCTTCGATACCTTTCGCAAAGCCTTGAATGCTGTATCAGCTTCACAGAGGAACGTAGACTTGGTCCTCTTGAGCATAAAGCCTTCGGGCTTTGTTTCATTTGAGAAGAATCCCAAGGAAGCGAGCCTCTGATTATCGATGAAAGAGAACATGGCTGCCATATAGCAGGTCTTTGTCTCTCCAGGGCTCAAGGCAAAATTCGAGGAACCGCTCTCTCCACTGGAGAAGCCAAGGGATAGGCTCTTTACCTGAGGCGTAGCCCCATCAAAGAGAGCCCAAGGAGCATCCATTCTTCCATACCAATTCTGACCTATGGTGCAGAAAGGCATGGAGAATTCATCTTCATTCTGCTCCTTCTGGGCGAAGATCATAAATGACATCTGGTCATTGGGATTCGTTGCAGACACCCAGGACACAGGATCATCTGGAAGCTTTCCCATAATATAATCATAGGTCCCGGTAGGAGAAGGAACAACAGATGCGTCTGCCGTGCCTCCCTTCAAAAGAGGAGCCTTTCTTAAATCAGTAAAGACTGTGTTAGGAATAAATCTATTTACCCCTGATTCCCTGAATGCCACAGGGAAAACATTAAATCTTCTGGCATTTGTGTTGATATAAGTACCTTTCTCTACCAGTGGAGAAGAAAGCACTGCAGTCCACTGAGGATTGCCTCTAAGAACGGTATCACCAATATTTGTTATGGAATAAGCCATATAAAGGACATCATGACCCGGCAACACCAAGTCTACCTTTCCGACTTTATATCTGTTGCCCTCTTCCCTGCTCTTCATTTCAGAGTATTTCCATACTCCACCGAACTCATCTTCAGTTCCGTAGCGTCTCACGTTCCAATAAGTGTTGGTTGTGGTGATCAGATCCTCCTTACCGGAAGGGAATGAGAAATACATACCCCCTGCCTGATAGAGGCCCTGTCTCATTCTCCACCACTCGCCATTCTCATCACTCATGACGCCACTTCCAGTGCCTCGGAAATAAGGAAGGCATAAAGGCGACACTCTGGCCCCTTGTCCATTACGAACACTGATTTCCAATGTAATCTCTCCCTGGTCTTCCGTCACCACGAAAAAAGAGCCATTGGACATGTAAGTTGCATGTCTTCCTTCCCAAAGGGACAGTCTTCTTATATCCATACATCTAATTTAACACATAGAAGATGATAAAAGTTACTTTTCGCATAAAAAAAGAGAAAGTGTATGTTTTGTGAGCTTTCATCCCGCCACAATGACAAACCTCTCTCTTTGACTTATCATGAGTACATGGTAGAACAGATTGACGGTTTATTTCACATTTATACTGAGAACACAAGCTATGTCTTCAACACAGGAGACACAGGATATCCTGAACACATCTACTGGGGCAGAAGAATAAAGAATCCATCTTTATCTCTCTCCGCTTTAAGCGAGAAGCATCTCAAGGCTCCGGTAATGAGTACCATCAGTGACCGTAGCTTCAGTGAGTTCTGCCTTGACGACACCTTGTTGGAATTCTCCACGGAAGGTCGTGGCGACTACAGAACCCCTGCTGTTGCCGTCAGTTGGGGAGAAAAAGGAGACAGGACTCTGGATCTCAAATTTGAGTCATTTGCCATCCACCCTGGAATCGTGAGATTCAAGGGGCCAAGAATGCCTCAGGCTGTCTCAAGCCTAAATGATACAGAGACATTGGAAGTAACCTATAGGGACAAGAGCAGAAACATTAGGCTTGTGACATATTACACATCTTTCTACTCCACAGACGCTATTGTCAGACGCAGTGTCCTCTTCAATGATTCTGATTCCCCTTTGACCATCAGAAGCCTTGCCTCTTCCCAAATAGATTTCAGAGGAAAAGAAGTGAATGTAACCACATTCAGCGGAGCATGGGGAAGAGAGAAGATGAGAAAGACTTTGACTCTCTCATCCGGAACCTTTGTCAACGAATCAAGAACCCTCTCCAGCGGAGAGAATGACCCTGCGGTCATCGTCTCCACTCCTCGTGACACATACCTGATGTCACTCATATATTCAGGAGCCCACAGGACCACGGTCACAAAGACAAACCATGACTCCATCCACATTGTCAGCGGAATCAACAGTGACATGTTCAGCTGGAAGCTGGGAAAGGATGAGTTCTTCGAATCACCAGAATCTGTGTTGATCCACTCTGAAAAGGGAGAAGAGGAAGTTGAGAGGAAACTGAGGGCCTTCATCAACAAAGCCATACGTCGAGGTCTTTGGAAAGACAGAATGAAGCCTATCATGCTGAACACTTGGGATACCCTGGGGTATTCACCAAACGAAAGCGAGGTGACCGATATGGCCAAGGAAGCCAGAAACCTGGGAATTGAGGGTATCGTGGTGGACGACGGCTGGTTCGGAGCAAGAGACGATGAGAAGACCAGTCTCGGTGACTGGTATCCAGACACAAAGCACTTTCCTTCAGGAATAAAGGAACTTGCCAACGAGATTCACTACGAAGGTTTGTTCTTCGGTCTCTGGTTTGAAATTGAAGGAATAAGCGAAAGAAGCAGACTCTATAAAGAACACCCTGACTGGGTTGTTGGAAAAGACGCCAGGACAGGAGCTCTGGGAAGAAGCCAGCACTTGTTGGATCTCTCCAGATCCGACGTCCAGGACTGGGCTATCGATACTTTGGAAAGAATAATAGAGTCAGCTAACTTAGATTACATCAGATGGGGCTTCTCTCGCTACCAGAGTGACGTATGGTCAAATATGGGGGAGAAAGACTGTGGCGAGTGGTGCCATAGATATATTCTTGGTCTATACCGCATTTTGGACACCATCACCAAGACATACCCTAACCTCTACATCGAGACAGCATCCCGTGGAGGATTGAGACTGGACCTAGGAATGCTAAGTTACTCTGCATCAATTCGTATGACAGAGTGCTCTGATCCGTTAATGAGACTAGAGATAGAAGAAGGCGCAGGAAGGCTTTATCCTCTTTCAGTGCTGACTGTTCCAATTGCAGGAAACCCTGACAGATACAGCGGAAGAAAGATCAGCATGGACACTAAATTCAACGTCTCTGCCTTCGGCATTCCTCAGTACTCCATCAACCCACATGAAATGGGGAAGATGGAAAAGTTTGCCCTTAAGCAGCAGATTGAATTCTATAAAGCCTACAGGCCCCTCTTCCAATACGGAGACTTTAATATCCAGGAAGAGGGAGACAGAACCATTTGGACTGTTTCCAATGGTGACAAGTCAGCGGTGATGATGCTCTATTATCTCAAAAGAAAAGAGATGAACACTACGGCAGAGAAACTCTTCTGTGATGCCGTCTCTCCAGACTATTGCTACACATTTATTGCAAGGGAGCATTGGCAGACAATTGAAGAGAGGGCTCTTTACCCTCAGGAGACCGAATGTTATACAGTAGGAGGTGATGTTTTGAAATGGGCCGGCATCACCCTGTCAGATAATGTTTCCGGTAATGGAAACGAAGAGGGAATGAGAACTTTAAGAGACAATTCCTCAAGGCTCTACATTATCAGAAAGGAAGAAACCAAAGATGAATGAAATAGTAGTTGCAGGTGCAGGTGTATTCGGAACTTCTGTTGCAGAAAGACTTGCTTGGAACAAGAATAACCACGTTGTCCTCCATACAATAGAAACAGATGTCATGGAAGACATAAACACCAACCACCAGAATACAAAGTATTTCCCTACAAAATTCCTGAACCCTGGGATCACAGCCACAGACGATGACACTGTATTCCAGAATGCAGACGCTGTCCTTCTTGTCCTGCCTTCTTCTGTCATCGTTCCATTCTCTCTGAGAATAAAAAAACAGGCGAAACATAACCCATTGATCGTTAACCTTGCCAAGGGTATGAGTGACAGCGGGGCCTTCATTACAGAGGACATTCCATTTGAAAGAAGAGCCAGCATGAAGGGACCATCATTTGCCATCGAGACAATGAACGGCTTCCCTACGTCCTTTACCTTCGGAGGTAACAAGGAAGACTATGAATACTTCTCATCAACTGTTCTTCCTAAGACTGGTTTTACCCTCGACTGGACAGAAGATGTAAGAAGCGTAGAACTCTGTTCTATCCTGAAGAACATGTATGCCATCGCCATCGGTCTTGTTTCCGGTAAGTATGGCTCACCAAACGTAGATTTCCTTGTCTACACAAAGGCTGTCAGGGAAATGAGAAAGCTTCTGGATATCTATGGATGCAATCCTGAGACAATTTTCTGTTACTGTGGACTGGGAGACTTGGGACTTACAGCTCTCAACGACCTCTCAAGAAACAGAACCTTCGGTATGCTTATCGGAAAGGGCTTCTTGTTTAACGATGAGAAAAACGCAGCAACCGTCATAGAAGGAAGAAGAACCATCAAGCTTATCAGGGAGAAAATCAAGACACTGGGAAGAGAGAACGAGTTCCCTGTTGTGGAGAATCTCTACAAACTTCTCTATGAGAATGGAAAACTTAACGAATACTTTATGGCAGTCTTGAAATGAGAAGTCGTTATGGAGACACATTCAAAGCCATCATTACTCTTGCTCTTCCAATGATAGCGGAAGAGATCCTCTCTACGCTTTTGCAGTACGTAGATACTGCAATGGTGGGGAGGTTGGGAGCTGCAGCCACCGCTTCAATAAATTTGACAGCAACTGTCAACTGGCTCATTGGTTCATTGTTCTCAGCCTTCGGTGTTGCAGTCACTGCCATGATCAGCTCCGGTTATGGCGCGAAAGACGAAGACAGAATGAGAGAGTCCAGCTTTGGTGGCTTCCTACTCGCTTCCGTTGCGGGATTAGTAATCGCAGCCATTGCACTCTCCATCGCCCACATTCTCCCAGTGTGGATGAACGCCTCCAGTGAAATTGTAAAAAGCGCCGGAGACTATTTCTTCATCATCTCCCTCTCAATACCACTTAGGTCCCTCTCCAGAATAGAAGCCTGTGCATTGAGGGCTGTGAAAGATAGTCGCACCCCGATGGTGATAAATCTATCGCAGAACATTCTCAATATTATTCTCAACTATCTCTTTATCTACACCTTGGGTAAGGGTGTAGTGGGAGCCGCGTGGGCCACATTCATCTCCTTCACCCTCGGTGGAATCTTGATGACCTATATGGCGCTGAAGAATGAAAAAATCAAGTTCAGAAGAGAGGATGGAAAGAGGGAGAAGCAGAAGAAAATCCTTAAGGAAGCCTTCTCCATTGCTCTTCCTGCTGCCGCCACCAGCACCACAAGCTGCCTCGGGCACATTGTCTTTGCTTCCCTTGTTTCAGGAATGGGTACGGTAGTCTTTGCAGCCCACTCCATCGCACTTTCTGCAGAGACTATCTTCTATGTCCCGGGATATGCTCTTCGTGGATCTACACAGACTCTCATAGGGATATCTGTGGGAAAAGATGACAAGAAGAATTTCAGAGAGGTGGAGATCGTCTCTGTCCTCATAACATTTATCATGATGACAATCACAGGCGCTTTATTGTACCTTACAGCCTTCCCAATAATGAGAATCTTCACTCCGGACGAGAGAGTGGTGGAGATGGGGGCAGAGGTATTGAAGCTTATTGCCTTCTCAGAGCCTATCTTTGGCTTGATGATAGTCTCAGAAGGTATATGTTATGGCCTCGGAGACACAAAGTTCCCATTCTGGGTTGAGACAATAGGCGCCTGGGGAATAAGAATACTCTTCACCCTCATTGGCCTCAGACACTTCTCCATTTCACTTTTTGGCGTTTGGATCTGCATGCTCCTTGATAACACTTTCAGAGCATTGATGCTCTTCCTCCCTTTGCTGGGAGGAAGGGACCTGAAGCTCTTCAAGAGAAGAAGGGACGTAGTCTTCAACTCCATAGGAGAGAGATAAACTACTCCTCAAGGAGTATCCTGCACTCCTCGCTTCCTGGATTATTGAAGACTTCTTCTGTCTCCCCTTCCCTGATTATGTGCCCCTCATTCATTACATTGAGCTTGGTGCACATTCGTCTCACTTCCTTTTCCGAGTGGGTTACGAGAACTGCCTTCCTATCTTTTCCAACACCAAAGAGAGTTCAGATTGTAAGCTCTTACGAAGAAAGGCATCCAGCGCAGAGAATGGCTCATCCAACAATAAAAGTTCTGGCTCGTTGATAAGCTTCATTATTAGTTCTTAAAGCGTATTATTTTTAAAAACAATACAGTATTAATAATAAAGCCTCTGTCTTGTTGATGCAGCGTAAATCTTCTTTTTGGGGAAACATTTGGAGCGGGTAAAGAAAAAAAGGAAACGCCAGAAAATGTAATAAATACTTATAAAAACACAAAAATGAGGCCATCAATTCATCATTGATGAGCCCCATAGATACTCTTTGTTTTATTTAGTCTACCAGCGTAAAGACAACTGTGACAGAGTCGGAGAGAGATACATCACCCTGATAGATAGTGGTTGAATAATAATCAGCAGAAGCCTCGGCAACCATCAATTTCGGGCTGTTGTATGTGGCTGTTGTATATGAAATCTTGGAGCCATCAGAGACAGTGATCACTTCTCCCACTCTCTTTCCCAGTCCCTTGGCATATGCCTCGGCCTTAGAAAGTGCTTCCTGGGCAGCCATTTCCCTGACCAGGGCCTCCTCCTCAGTGGTATCGAGCTTAGAGTAGCTTACAGAAGAGATTGAGATTCCATCCAAGATGCTGAGTCTATCGTAGACTTTGCCCACCTTGGAGAGGTTATCACCAGAGAGGACGATTGAAAGCTTCTGGGTTGCTTTCTGTCCCACAAGGGTTCTTGTTCCATCCACCCATTCGTAGTATGGACTAATCTGCATGAAGTCTGTGGTGAAGCTTTCCTCTGTAATTCCAAATTCATCCTTCAAAATATTGACAGCCTTCTCCACCATCATGGACGAAGCGTTTCTTGCTCCCTCTGTGGTAGGTTCCGTTGCCTCAGATGTAATAGAGAATGAAGCGCTGTCCGGAACCAAAGTCACGGTTGCGGAAGCAGAGACAGAGACTGTAGGAACAATCTTATTTTCTGTGTTCAGGGCCTGACAGCTGGTGAAAGCAAACATGACGATAAAAAGTGAAATGAGTATCAAAATAGTCTTTCTCATTGTTTTTCCTCCATTATTTCAGGGTGAAGGGCTCTGAACCTGAGAAATGCTCCAAGACCCGCCATCATGATGCCGTTGTCATAGATGCCACTCCCCATTTCCTCGATTGCTTCAGAGACAGGAACATATGAGACTTCGATTTCCTCCGTCTCATCCAGATTCTGTCCTGAAACCTTCTTAAGGTTTGTACCCAAGAAGAAAGTCTGCCTGTTGGTCATAAATGCAGGATTAGGATTAAAGGAGGATATCTCAATGAGATCCCCTGTCATTCCTGTCTCCTCCAACAGTTCCCTTCTGGCAGCGCATTCAGCCCCTTCGCCTTCATCTGTCAAACCCGCAGGGAACTCTCTGGTTACACTTTCAGAGCCATGACGATACTGATCCACCATAATAAACACATAACCTACACCTTCTTTCCACATAAGGGG